>JAISTB010000034.1 GCA_031272775.1 Fusobacteriaceae bacterium
CGGCATACGCCTTTCTTTACGGGCTACAAACCCCAGTTCTATTTCCGGACGACGGACATCACCGGCGAAGTAAATCTGCCTGAAGGCGTTGAAATGGTAATGCCCGGCGACAACATCACGATGACGATCAAACTGATCCACGCGATCGCCATGGAAACCCAGCTGCGTTTCGCGATCCGCGAAGGCGGCAGAACAGTGGCTTCGGGCGTTGTAGCCGAGATCATAAAATAGTCTTTACCGCTTGAATAGCCTCGCACGGAGGCGCAAAGGCGCACAGGGAAAATCAAAAAAGGGCAGACCCGAAAGTTTGCCCTTTTGGTTTATCCGTCGCAAAGGAGGAAAGATTGATGAGAAAAGTCATGATTTTATGGGTATTTTTGCTGGCAACCGCGGCTGCCTGGGCCTGCCCGAAACCCAAGATCCATACGGCTACGCTGAAAGCCATCGAATGGGGTTGTGTCAAGCGGGACAGCGTTACGCTCTATGTGGATATGGATTTGACGCGGGACATGATCAAGGAAAAATTCGGAAAAGGGGCCGTGGACAGGAAAGACCTTGATTCCATGACCTACACGTATTCCCTCGTCTATGAGGAATACGCGAAAAATCATGGAATGACCGTTGTCGAAGCGGATCTCGGAGAAAACCGGAAAGCCATCGTGAAAAAGCAGAAAGAACTCCTGAAAAAGGGGAAAAAGAAGTAATCGGCGAGCAAAATTCACCGACAAAAGAAAACGGGATGTGAAACCCCCATGGAAAGGAAAAACAAGCGGCAGCCCCTGATTTTGAAAAAACACGCCACGTTCCCGACGTTCCAGATGTTCGCCTACGCCGGCAAAAAAAGCGTCCTCGCCGCGGAAGACGTTTTTAAAATCTGTGTCCTCACGACCCTTTCGTGGCTTCGGGAGAAACTGGACGAGGTCGGCGGCTTTGACGAGATCAATCTGCCGGAGCCCGAAGACTACCGGCGGGTATCGGCGACGGATTTTGTCGAAGTCAACAGCGCCCTCGTAGGCTATGATCTGAATATCGGATCGGCGCCAGAGCAGAAAATATGGGCGCTGCAATTAAAAGAACCGGATCAGGGCATCTCCCGAACGATCGGCGGCGTTACCGAATACAGCCGTTCCCCCGTGGTCGGTCGCATGATCGAGACCAATATCGCCTTTTGCATAAACGGGGGCGTCGTAGAATGCGGATTCAAGACCATTGTCACGGAACCCGCGGGAACGGAGACGCAGCCGGAGGTTTTTCGCTACGCCATCATCAAGACGCTCATCCGGAATCCCCTGGTGGGCCTGAGCGGCTTCTATCCCTTTATCGAGGACATGATCCCCGTGAACGACGGCAGGAAAGCCAAAAAGTTGGCCGCATGGCTGGGAAACGCGGAGCGGCAGACGCCAGCCGTGGTTCTCGCTGAATACCGCGAAGACGAGGGGGAAGAGGAAGAAGCCATCGACCCCGACGGGCTGACGGCGGCTTTTCTCGCCCGGGTTCCTTCGCACGGAATGGATTTCCGGATCCCCGCGAAGATTCCGGGACCTTTGGAATTTCAGAAAGAACAGAGACCCTTCGGCCTTCCGGTGTGGATCGAACTCGACAAGGCCCTTTTTCCTGAGATTTACGCTGCGCGACCGGACAAAATTCCCAAAGGGATTCAGGCGCAGCCCGACAAAGCAGAAGACGCGAAGTCCGTCTCGAAAAAGCTTGAAAAGACGCCAAAAAAGCGATTCTCAGAGCCTCGCCTGGCCGCGGACTTGTCGGCGGAAGCCCGACATTTGGTGGGTTTCGCGCATTTTTTCGCGCTGTCCCACGGGGCTTTGGAAGAATTCAACAAAAATCTGGCCGGTTGCGCCGTGGAAGCGGGCGGTATGGCCATTTTCACGCGCCCGCCCCTCGTACGGGAAGAGAGCGCCTTTGTCGTTCCCCGAAGGCGGATTCAGGAAAACGCGGCGTTTTTCGCCCCCTGGTCCGAGCTTCTGTACGGTTTTCCGCTGGGGGAAGAATTCGATTTTGCTCATTGCAAATTTGTGCCCGATATTCAGGCGCTCACCCATCACCTGAACGCGGAAAAAATCAACGCGGTCTACCGGACAAAACAGGAAGTGGCCGAGGCACTGGAGGAATTCCAGCGGAAATACGAAGAACTGGAAAAGCAATATCAGGATTTTCAAAAAGAAAGCGCCGCCGGCGTCAATAAGCAGCTGAAATCTCTGCAATTTCAGAATACGCAATTGAGCGAATCCCTGCAAACGCAGAAAAATGAGGCGGAAAAAACAATTGCCGACTTGAAAAGACAGCTTTCCCGTACGGAAGAGCGGCTGAGCTGGCATGAGCGGATGGAAAGCAGGCCCGCCGCCATGGCGGAGATCACTCCATGGGCGGAAAGAGAATTTGCCGGGCGTCTGCTCCTGCTGCCCCGGGCGAAGCAGCTGCTCGCCGAAACGAAAAACAACCGTCCCGACTTGATCTGGAAGGCGCTCGCCTTTTTGGGCTCGGAATACTACGATATGCAAGTTCAGCGAATTACGGAAGAGGAAGCGAAGACCCGGGCGTCCTACAAGTATCAGCGCTGGTTTGACGTGAGCCCCATCAGCGAGGAGATTATCCGGGCATACCCCCGGGAATATAAAGTGCACTATTCCCAAAACGCTTTTACCGGCAAAAAGAAGGAGGTCGGCCTCAATCTCCATCTGCGCAGCGGCGTGGACAGCGAAAACCTTGTGCGGATCTACTTTTTGTGGGACCGAGAGAAGAAGCTTGTGGTGATCGGCTCCCTGCCCGATCATTTGCCGCCGCCCAATTGAGGGGCGGGGGAAGTCGCTTGCCTAGACACAAATTTTGCGCCTGCCCTTGACGGCAAGCCAAAAGCGGGGTATAATAGAATCGTTTAACCATGCAAATTACAGTATAGGACGGGCATTATCGGCGGCAACATTTCTGACATGACATCACGACATCACAGGAGGACAGGAAATGAAAAAGTATGTACGCATTCTGACGGCAACTCTGTTTTTTATTTTGGGAAGCATGATACTAAACGCGGCGCCCAAGAAGCTTCAGGTGGGCTTTACGACGGCAATGAACCCCGATGATCCCTACTTTGTGTTCGGCACGGAATTCGCCCGCATCGTCAAAGAAAAGACCAAGGGCGGGATAGAGGTCGATCTCTTGGGCGCGGGGCAACTGGGACAGGAAAGGGAGATGTTTGAAGGGATGCAACTGGGGACCGTGGACATGGCCATCATGACCAACGCCTACGCGAGCAATTTTGTCGCGGCTTCGGGCCTTTTCGACCTGCCTTTTATTTTCGCGGGCAACAAAGTCGCCGCCGATATCCTTGACGGTCCCATCGGCCAGGCCGTTCTCGCCGAATATACGAAAGAAGGCGTCATTGCCCTCGCCTGGGGAGAAGGCGGCTTCCGGCATCTGGTCACCATGAAGACTCCGGTTCGCAAACCCGCTGATTTTGCCGGATTGAAGATCCGCTGTATGGAAACAAAGACGTACATCGCGACTTACAACGCCGTCGGCGCAAACGCCGTTCCCATGGCCTGGTCGGAGACAATTACCGGCTTGCAGCAGGGAACCATCGACGGGCTTGATATTCCGATCAGCGTAATCTACAGCAACGGTTTCCCCGATATCGCCAAATACCTCAACCTGACCGGGCATTTCTATTCACCCCTCGTAATGTGCATCTCCGCGGAGATCTGGGGCGGATTTTCCAAAGAAGAGCAGGCCATCCTGAAGGACGCCGCCGTCGAAGCCGGAAAAGCTGACCGCGCACACAACGCCAGAGTCGAAGGAGAACTGCTGAAAAAGATGAAAGACGCCGGCATGAACATCATTGATGACGTGGATATCCCGGCATTTCAAGCTCAGTTGAAAAACTTCTACGGCGAGCAGAAAGGCGCCATCGGCGGAACTTATGTGGATGATCTGCTGAAAGTCCTGGCCGAAACCAAATAAGCGCCCGCTGACTCTGCGCAAGCGCGACAATTCTATTTTACAGAAGCTTTTACCGGAAACGGCAGGTGAACGATGAAATTTTTAGATCTATGCGGTAGAATCATGGACCGGATCGTTAATTTTTTGATCGTGATTTTTTTCGCGATGCTGATCTTGTCCTGCGTACTGCAAGTTTTTACGCGATATGTCATGAACAGCGCCCTCACATGGACGGAAGAATTGGCCCGATTTACTTTTATCTGGGCCAATCTCCTCGGCGCGGTTTTCTGCACCAAAAAAGGCTCCCATGCGACGGTTACGGCTCTGTCGGACTTTTTTCCACCCGGGGCCAAACGGATTGTGCAGATTTTGATACAGGCGCTGATCCTCGCCATCGCGGTCGTCATGATCCGCTACGGGATCAAAGTGACCTATCTGACGCGCAATCAAACCAGCGCCGCCATGAAGATCAGCATGGCCCTCGTCAACGCGTCCGTGCCCTTCTGCGGCGTCATGATCTTTGTGCACGCCCTGATCCGCATGCTGCAACTACTTTTTGCTACTAAAGCGGCGAAAGGAGGGGATGCGTAAATGGTCGGCACAATGTTTACTTTAATGATCATATTTATATTTTTGAGCGTCCCCGTGGCCTACGCGATTCTCGGATCGGGCATTATTTTCCTGATCGCGGCGGGTTCGAAGCCGCTTACCCTCGTCTGCCAAAAACTGGTGACCGGACTGGATTCCTTTCCGCTCCTGGCGGTGCCGCTTTTCGTCCTTGTGGGCGAATTGATGGACAGCGGCGGCATCTCCCGCAGGATGGTCAAATGGGCGGAAAGCCTTGTCGGCTGGATGCCCGGCGGATTGGGCGTTGTGACCATCGTCTCCTGCGCCATGTTCGCGGCCCTGACGGGCTCGGGACCGGCGACAGTAGCCGCCATCGGTGGGATCATGATCCCTTCCCTTACGGCCAAGGGCTATTCCAAGGAAACGGCGGCTGGCCTTGTGGCGGCGTCGGGAGCGCTGGGTCCCATTATTCCCCCCAGTATCCCCATGATCATCTACGGCGTCACGATGAATCTGTCGATTCCGAAGATGTTTATCGGCGGGATCGTTCCGGGGCTCGTGATCTCCATGGGCCTCATCGTCGTCAATCTCTGGCATGCTTTCCGGCATCCGGAAATTCTCGCCCACAGGGGGGAAAAATTCAGCTTTTCCGAATTCCTGCGGCATACCTGGTCGGCGCTCGGAGCGCTTCTGATCCCGGTCATCATTCTGGGCGGGATTTACGGCGGAATTTTCACGCCGACTGAAGCGTCGGCGGTGGGCGTGACCTACGCCCTGATCGTGGGTCTCTTCATTTACCGGGAAATCAAGGTCCGGGATTTGCCGCGGATTCTCATCAAATCCATGGAGACGGCGGCCATGGTGGATTTCATCATCGCGGCGGCCAATTTGCTGTCGTGGATCATGTCCACGTCCCGGGTATCGACGAAAATCGTCGACTTCCTGATGACCTTCGTTTCCAACAAATACACGTATATTTTGATGCTGATGCTACTCCTCTTCTTTGTGGGGGCGTTGATGGATACCGTCGCTGCGATAATCATCATTTCGCCGATCATTGTGCCTCTGGGCCTGCAACTGGGTCTCGATCCGCTGCATTTGGGGATGATCTATGTTATCAATCTCGTTATCGGCTACGTGACGCCGCCCTTCGGCTATAATCTTTTTACGGCCTGCTCCATAACGGGCTTGAAATTTGACAAGATCGTCCGGGGGGTCATGCCCTTTCTCCTGGTGGAAATGGGGCTTGTCATGCTCTTTGCTTATGTTCCTGGCCTGACGACCTGGCTCCCCAATCTCTTTATGTAGCCGGAACGGAAACCGTGGGGGGAAAAATAAAAAAATGGACAAAAATAGGATAATATGCGGAAATGGCGCGGAAAATGCGGAATTGCGCGCCCGGGCCAGAGAACTGGCCAAAGGCGCCTATGATCTCCACATTCACACGATCCCGTCCCATGCCAAACGAGCCCTCGACGATCTTGAACTGATCCGGGAAGCGGACGCGCTGGGTATGGCGGGGGTACTCATCAAAAATCACTACGAACCCACCGGTTCACGGGCGATCATCGCCAACCGCTCCGGGCAATACAAAACAAAGGCCTATGGCGGCGTTGCCCTCAATTGGCCCGTGGGCGGGCTGAATCCTTATGCCGTGGAAAGCGCCCTCAACCTAGGCGCCGTTATGGTCTGGGCCCCGACCAGGGACGCGTGGAATTCTCTCTTGCACGGGGATATGCCCGGCGATTTCTTCAAACGGCCGGGGATACGGATTCTCGACGAAAACGGGGAATTGTTGCCCGTGATTCACGATATTTTTGATGTGATTTTGAAATATGACGGCTGTCTCGCGACCGGTCATCTCTCGCCGGAGGAATCCGTGATCCTCTGCAAGGCGGCAAGGGCCAGAAATGTGCGGACGGTACTCACCCATCCGGAATTTGAGCGGACAAGGATTCCGGTTGACGTCCAGAAAGAATTGGCGGCAATCGGCGTTGTGATCGAGAAATGCTGGTACAACATCGCGGAACAAAACTGCACGGAAGCCTACATGATGGAGACGGTCCGTGAGGTGGGCGCCGCCCGTATTTACTTAAGCACGGACCGGGGCCAGGAAGGCAGGGAACGCCCGGCCGAAGCCATGCTGCTTCTGATTGAGGCGCTTTTGCGGAACGGCTTCACCGACCGGGAAATAGGGAATCTCATCCGGGAAGTCCCGGCCTCTGTCGTAAAAAACTAGGGTTTAACCCAAAAAAATCTCTCCTTCCGCCAGCGGGCGGTCGGAGAGATTTTTTATACTCGGAACTTATTTTTTCAAAGAAAGGGGCATCACGATGTAGATGTATTTGTGGGAGCCGGTGATCCGAACGGATTTGGCCGAGCTCACCATTTCCATAACGATATTGTCTTCCTTGTCGAGGTTTTGCACAAAGTCGAGAATGAATTTCGTGTTGAGGGCGATTTTGATCGGTTCGCCCTCGAAGTTGACCTTTAGCGTCTCGTTGATCCGCGCCAGGTCATTGGCGCCCTCGATCACCATGGCGTCCCCGTTGAAATCCAATGTGGCGCCGTACCGGGATTCCTGATTGTTCCGGACGAAGATCAGGACGCGGCGCAGGAGCATGGAAAACTCATTGTTGACGATGGTCAGCTTCTTGTCGTAATCGCCGGTCTCGAGGATGGCCTTGTAGTTGGGGAAATTCATGTCCACAACCCGGCTGATCGTCAGCGTATTGCCGAGTTTGAAGAAAATCTTGCCTTCAATGGCGTAAAACTTGACTTCGGTGTCTTCATTGGCCCGGAAGAGCTTCACAAGCGAATCCACGGTGGAATAGGGGATGCTCAGGCTCACGGGTTCGTTGACGGCCTCCAGCTCATGCTCGATGTACGTCATGCGGAATGTGTCCGTGGAGATGAATTTGAGGGTATTCTCTTCGCTCTCCATGCGGACGCAGTTGATCGAGATGTTTTCGGGGGAAACGGACGCCGAAAATTTGACCTTTTCAAGCAGGTCAGCCAAATCTTTGGCCTTGGCCTTGAAATTTTCGGTATTCTTGTCGAAGTCCACGTCCACAGGGATCTTCGGATAGTCGTCGGCGTTCATCAGCGCGAATTCCGAGGAGGAATCCTCATTTTCGATCAAAAGATTGTTGTCGTTGATGCGCAGCGTGATTTCCGCGTCGTTCAATTCACCGACGTATTCGGCGACCATCTGGTGCTGGAAGACGATCTTGCCTTCCTCGATGACGTCCTCGCAGGGAATCACTGTTGTAATCGTCGTCTCAAGGTTCGTCCCCATAAAAAACAGTTCGTTTTTTCTCGTCTCCATATAGGTACAGGAAATAATGGGTTTGACCTTGTTTTCCACGATGGCTTTTTCCACGGTTTTGATCCCGCCAAGAAAACTTGCCCGGTTAATCTTGATTATCACTTTTCTTCCTCCTGGTATTATTTTTCTTTATTTTGGCCGTTTTATCCGCTTTGTCCTGTGATTTTTGGTTCTGTCTCGGGGCATAATTGCCGATGATGCGCTGGAACACGCTGCGCAGCTTTTCGAGCGTGCGTTTTTCGATCTGCCGAACCCGTTCCCGGGTGATTCGGAATTCGTTGCCGATTTCCTCCAGCGTGTGGATCTCGTAGCCGTCCAAGCCGAAACGCATCTTGAGGATCTCTTTTTCTCTTTCGTCCAGGGCGTTGACCATGTCGATGACCTGCCGGCGGCCCAATTCCTCGATGACTTTATCTTCAAGGGAACTCCCGTCCTCGTTGATCAGCGTGTCCTCGAGGAAGATATCCTCGCCGATGGACATGTTGAGGGACATGGTGTCCTGGAAGTCCAGCAGGATTTTTTCCACCTTGCCGTCGGTGATCTTGAGGTCCCGGGAAATCCGTTCGATGGAGGGGTAAAAGCCGTCTTCCTTGATCTTTGCCATGATATAGCGGTTGACGCGGTTCAGGAGATCGTGCCGGTACGAGGGAATACGTATATCCCGCCCTTTGTTGATCACGGCCTTGCTGATGGCCTGTTTGATCCACCAGACCGCGTAGGTCGAAAAACGGAAGCCCTTGTGGATGTCGAACTTTTCTATGGCGTGAATCAAGCCGAAATTCCCCTCGCTGATCAAGTCGATAAAACTCATCCCTTTTTTCGTATAGCCCTTGGCAACGTTGACCACAAGCCGCAAGTTAGACAAAATGAGTTGGTTTTTTGCCTCGGGGTCTCCCTCTTCTATTTTTTTCAGCAGTTCCAGCTCTTCATCTTTGTCGAGCACCTTGTATTTCCGGATGTCTTCGAGATAAAGAGAGATCAAATCGCGATCTTCCATACTTATCCCTTCCGTTCGTAAAATTCTTCCTTTGTGCTTCTGCGCATAAGATCCGACACCACGTTCCTCGGGTCGGCGTTTTTGTAGATGACCGCGTAGACGCCGTCGATCAGGGGCATGGAGACCCCCAGTTTTTTCGCGGATTCGTAAATGGCTTTGACCGTCGGCACGCCTTCGGCCACCATGACCATATCCGCGAGGATTTTGTCGATTTTCTCCCCTTTGCCGAGACGTTCGCCCACATGGCGGTTCCTGCTGTGGCGGCTCGTACAGGTGACGACGAGGTCGCCAATGCCGGTCAGGCCTGAAAAGGTGGTTTCCCTTGCGCCCATGGCCTTTCCGTAGCGGACCATTTCCGCGACGCCGCGGGTGATGATGGAGGCCTTGGTGTTGTCGCCGAAGCCCAGACCGTCCGAGATCCCCGCGCCGATGGCGAGACAGTTTTTGACCGCCGCGCCCAGTTCGACGCCCATGACGTCGTCGTTGATATAGACCCGAAACCTGTCGTTGGTCATGAGTTTCTGGACTTTTTTGGCCTTGGCGGGATCCCCTGCGGCCACGATGGTGCTGGGCATGCCAATGGCCACTTCCTCGGCGTGGGTGGGCCCTGAAAGGACGACGATATTCTTGTGGAATTTCCCGAGAATTTCGTCTTTGATGACCTCCGAGAGCCGCATGCCGCTCTTGATTTCGATGCCTTTTGCCGTATTGATGAGAATGGTTTTGTCCGTGAGCTGCGTCGTAAAGCGCCGGACTACGGTCCGCAACTCCTGCGAGGGGACGGAGAGAAGGACATAGTTGACTTTTTCGAGAAGGCCTTCCTCGTCAGCGGTCACATGGACATTGCCGGGGAATTTGACGCCCGGCAGATAGCGCTTGTTTTCCCGGGCAGCCTCGGTTTCCGCCGCTCTTTCCCTCCGGTGGTCCCAGATGACGACGGGCCGCCCGAAAGCGCCCAGCATAAGGCCGAGGGCCGTGCCCCAGCTGCCCGCGCCCAGTATCACTACTTTTTCCAAAATGCCTCCTTGGTCGGGCGTCTAAAACTTGAATTTATTTTCCGATCCGGAACGGAGCCGCGCGATGTTGCTCCGGTGTTTCCAGATCACAAAGATCCCCGTAAAAAGCGTAATGACAAATATGGGGCCCCGGGTCATCCCCGATTTCGTCGGCGGAAACAGGAGCGTCAGAATCGGAAGCAGGCCCGCGCAGACAATGGAACCCAGCGAGATGTATTTGCTGAGGGCCACAATCACAATGAAAAGAACAAGCAGGATCAGCGTCACTTTGGGGATCAGGAACAAAAATGTTCCGAGGCTTGTGGCGACGCCCTTTCCGCCCTTGAAGCGCAGGAAACAGGACAGCGTATGCCCGAGGATGGCCACCATGCCGATAAAGACCAAGATATTGCCGGAAACGCCGGCTTTACTGGCTAAAAAAGGCGGCAGCCAGCCCTTCAGCGCGTCGATGAACAGGACGAGGACGCCGTACCTGGCTCCCAGGACCCGCCACGCGTTTGTCGTGCCGGTATTTTTGCTGCCGTGTTCGCGGATATCGATGTTTTTGAAATATTTTCCCACCCAGACGCCGGCGGGAACGGAACCCAAAAAATACGCAAGAAGAATAAAGAACAGCGATTTCATCACAGATCACCTATTTTATGAATAATTTGAGCGATTGAAAAAGATCGGAGATATACGTGAAAATCCTTGTTACAGGCACTTTAAGGTAGTAATTCATGTAGACGTAAATATAGGCCGCGTGCAGGATCAGCGCCACAAAGCGAAATTTGCGGCTGCGGGAGAATAAAAAGCGGAAGAAGGAAAGCACAAAGCCGATGATGGCCACGATTCCCGTAAAAAACATGATGTCGTTGCTGAACACCCGGCTTTGCAGGATGGAAAGCCAGCCGTCCGTCGCCTCCGGCATTTTCCGGACGATGAACCAGCAGATCCCGTAGATGTATTCCAAAAAGCATAAAAACATGATTTCCTCCCGCCAAACGCGCCTATTTGAACAGCGCGTTGCTGTAAATGGTCCTCAGGATCGATAAAATTTTTTCCTGACGGGCCTCGTCAAAGAGACTGGTAAAATCGGCAAATTCTTCAATTTCATAGGCAAAGGCGTCGCAGTTCTCGATGTAGCCCTTATCGACGACCCAGGCCCGCAGCCGGGTGAGGAAATTCTTTTGCTCGTCGCTCAGGGTCTTGTCGTTGGTCACGGGAAAGAAGGCCACCTTTACCTGCTCGGCTTCGATTTTGGCCACTTGCCGGACCAGAAGCCCGAATTGGAGATTGCCGTAGGCGTCTTCATAGTCTTTTTTCGTGCCGAGACGTTTCGTAAACACCCGGGCCAGGGACTTGTGGTCCTCCTCGGTCATTTTGTAATTGACCCGCATGCGCCAGATGGCCGCTTGATTGGGATTCGTCCGGATGTAGTCCGTGATTCTCTCCTTGTATTCCCGGATCCGGAGATTCCGTTCCCGTTCCTCGGGCGTGAGTTCGCTTGCGTTTTCGGTCTTTTCTCCGGACTCTGTCTGCGCGTCGTCGACCACGGGCTCGGAAACTTTATTTTTCGGCAATTCCGGTTTATCCGGCGTTTCTTTTTCCGCCGGATCCGTCGCAAAAATAAACTTGATTAGTTTTCTTAATTTTGTACGCACCATCTCCAGTTCGAGAATGGAACTGTTGTCAATAAATTTGCTGCTGCCGAAATACTTGATATAATCGAGCTCGTTTTTGATTTCGGGAATGTTCTCATGCTTGTGCAGCATGTGGCATATGCCGGAAAGCTGCTTTTTTGCCCGGATTACAAAGGGCTTGGATTCCATCTGGGCCAGCATGATGCCGTACATGAAATTATCAAATTGAAGACTATATTCATCGCCTTTTATGCGGACAAGGGGCGCGATCTGGACTTCAAGATTGCTCTTGTCCTCAGCGGTCAACCCCGCGTCGTAGACAGCCCGGCGCGTATACTTTTCGAGATGGGAAAATTGCAGATGCACGTTGGTCAATTCCGTCGTCACGCTCTTGACGAGGGCGGTCACGAAGTCCGTCAGCTTGTCGGAAAAGGCCATATAATCCTTGTCGGTCAGCTTGTTGTGCTGGATGTGGTACAAGAGGCCCACGCATTTGACAAAAATATCTTCCGAGATGTTTCGGAGCTCGAGGTTGTCCTCGCTTTTCTTGTCGGCGCTGAAAAAATCGAAATTGCCCAAATAGTCAAAAATGTAATAGCGCTTTTTCCCGACATAGACTCCTTCCTTGGGCTCGATACAGGTAATATTGGGATTGGCTACGTTTCCGACGCTCATCATCTGATGAAACTCGAATTTGGAATAGATTTTCTTGAAGAGGACCACATTGAGGATTTCGGGAATAATCATGCCCATGGAGGCGAAGCCCACGTCCACAAGGATGTTCACATTGCGCTCGGGGTCCAGAAAATCATCGAGGGAATCTCTGTCGTCAAAGAGCGCGAGTCTGATAAAATCGTTGCCCGCGTCGGGATATTTCAACCGGAAGCGTTGCAGGATCCGTTCCCCGTGGTTCCGGTTCTGGGCAAAAATCACGGTTTTCCCCACGGATTCGCTCTTGGAGTCCTTGATCCCGCTTTTCATGATATCTTTGAGGACCATGTCGATGGTGTTCGCGTTCATCAGGTAATTGTCCACGAGGTCGTTGGGGACCCAGTTCAGCATCTTGGCCGGATCGTCCGTATACGTCTCCTCGCAGAGGTTCTTGTTTTCCGTCGTCAGCTGGTCATAGGCCATGTTGTTTTCCAGGACTTTGTTGCCGATGGTGACGACGCTGTAGGGCACGATGATGTTGTCCTGCTGTAGGGCTTCCTCATAGTGGTAAATGTAGCGGCTGTCGTCCCGGTTCGTCCCGAAAAAGCGGAAGACGTCGGGGTCCAGGTCGTCCTTGGGCAGCGGGGAAATCCCCACGACGGCGGAATCGAAATAGCGGAAGATCTCTCCGTAGGAGATGATCGTATTCCGGCAGACGTTGTCGACGACGATCAGGTCAAATTCGCCCGGGGAGAAATAGCGCTCGCCGCTGCCGGTGATGTGACCCAGTTCCTTGACGATGTCTTCGGGCGTGGAAACGAGCAGTCGTCCGGCGTCGTCGGCGTACTTGCTGTATTCGCCGATGGACATGCTGAGAATGAGCCGCTTCAGCATTTTCTTCGTATACTTGAGATTGACGTCCCGCCCGATTAGATAGAGGACGCTGGTCACGTAGTTGGCCCGGGACATGAGGTCGATCAGTCCCGCCAAAACTCTCCCCTGAGCGCTGCCGCTCGTCATGAAGATCAGGCTTTTCGTTTTGTTTTCGATAAAATCCGACGTGACGGCCTTGATGGCCTCCACTTCGTAGGGAAGCGGCGCGATCCGGTTGTCGATGGCCACCGTGATCAGGTCTTTTTTGCTTTTCTTGAGATTTTTGATCCGGTGCAGATCCTCGAGCCCGAAAATGCCGGCAATCTTTCTCGGCGTGGCGTGCAGGCTGTCCATGTAATAGAAGGAACCGCCGTGAACGAGGAAAACGGCCGGTATTCGCCGGGTGTCGCTGCCGATGTGGCCCGCGTAGCGGACGGCCTGTTTTCTGCCGTATTCGAGATCCTCTAGGCTGTAGCGGCCCTCGATGATCGCCAGGGGCAAGCCGTCTTTGCCCAGGAGCAGGTAGTCGATGGCGACTTTTTCCCTGCCTTCAAGGGGACTGCGGATCTCGTATTCGACGTCTTTCTTGATGTCCCGCTCGGGGTCCCAGCCCGCGAATTTGAGGTCGAGGTCGATATAAAAGGAGCGGACGCTCATTTTGTAAAAATCGGCGGGGCGGAATGTCCGCAGTTTCCGGTTCAGATCCTTTTTGATCAGAAAATAATTGCGAACGCCGGAAATCTGGTCCTCCAGCCGCTTGGAGACCGCCTCGTCGCGGAAAACCAGGCTTTTCTTCTCAAAGGCCAGATCTTTGTTCAGGACCGTGATCATGCCGACGGGGATATCTTCCTCGCGGAATTCCCTTTCCGTATAGGTCAGACCGTAGACGTAATCGATCCACAGCACAAACTCAAAAACAATGGACAGCGCCAAAACCGCGTCATCCTTGGTCAGTTCGTCTTCCGACTGAAGCGTGAATTTCCACAGTTTGACAATATACGGGAGTTTGAGGATCACCTGTTCGTCTACGAGGGACTTGAACAGGGGGTCCGCGATCAACTGATCGAGCTTTTTGTATTTTTCCCGGCCCGGCAGATTCTCCACGGCGTACACCCAGCGCACCGCGAAAGTCAAAGCCTCGTAGCACCCCAAAACGGAGAGGGCCAGCGACGTCGAGAGAATATTTTCCGTTTCTATACAGACATCAGAAAACAACTCGTATTGTTTCAGATGCTTCAAATATTCGAAATTGGTAGGCATCTTTTCCCCTTTATCTATTTCCGGAGTTGGCGCACAGCTTATTTTCTGGTTTTTTCTTTATTGTCTTGTTCTCTATGGATGAAGGAAGGTTCATTTTGCTTACGGAAGTGATTCTTCCCCATTATACCAAAAAATGCATGGTTTTGTCTATAGATTAGACAATTATTTTTCGGGGATGGTTGTACAAAAAAATTCTGCCGGTTCTTTTCAGAACCGGCGAAAAGTGTATGATTTTTATAGATTTAGAACGTCAGCTTGAGCTTGACGTCATCCCGCGTCCGGAGATTGCCCTCGATGATTTTTTCGTCTCTGATGTAGATCGCGTAGGTCCCGAGGATCTCGTTTTTTTCCACGGGGGCGATGACCTTGGCGCTGCGTTTGATCTTGATGTTGACGTTGTCGTTGACTTTGATGACCCTGCCGTAGGTCCGATCGGGGTAGAGATCGATAAATTCGCTGGCGCCGTGGATTACGGGGATCCGGGCCAGGGCCCGGGATTCGTCGAGGATCTGCTTTACGGCAAAGTGGGCGTCAAAGGAATCCACGTAGGCAAGGGCCACGGCGTCCCGCTCCCGGTAGGATTTTCCGCCGAGAACCACCGTAATGATCCGGAGCCCGTTGCGGTCCGTGACAATGGCGATGTTGTAGCCCGATTTGGAGTGGTAGCCGGTCTTGATGCCGTAGATCCCGCGCTCTCCGATGAGTTTGTTGCGGTTGGTGAGCTTGATCTTGCCGCCGTGGATCGTTTCGGCGGCGGTACCCGCCACGGCCATCAGGCGCTTTCTTTTGACAAATTCCACGGCCAGCTTGTAGACCCCCATGGCCGTTCCCATGTCCATGTCTTTTTTCGTGATGTGGGTCGGAAGCCCCGCCGGCGTGTGAAATTCGAGTTCATTTTCGAGACCCAGTTCCCGGGCCTTGTCGTTCATCATGTCCACGAAGTCGGCAATACTCCCCCCCACATGGTCGGCAAGGGCGTAAATCGCGTTGTTGGCCGAATAGATCCCCGCGGCCTTGATCAGATCCTCCACGGTAAAAGTTTCGCCCGATTTCATGGGAATTCCGCTGCCCCCTATGCCGATGGCGGCCTTTGGGATGGCGATCTTGTCCGTAAGGGCGATCTTTCCCGCGTTGACGGCGTCGTCGACGACGAGGAGCGACATCATTTTCGTCAGCGAGGCTAGGGGCCATTTGACCGAGCTGTTTTCGGAAAAGAAAATTTCCCCGTGCTCTTCGCCCAAAAGCACCGCGGCGTATAATTGCTCCGCGGAGGCGATATTCTCGGCTACGCCGGTCTCGCCGCTTTCCGTGTCTTCCTTGTCGCTGTCGGGAACCGGGATGATGTCCAGCTTTATCGGCTCGGGCGCGGCTTTTTTCACGGCTTTTTTCTTTTTTGGGGCGGCTTTTTTCGGAGTTTCCGCCGCCGGGGCGGATACTTCCGCTTTTGTCGGGATCGGGGGGACAGACATCCCCCGGGACAAATCAAAAATACCGAAAAACAGGATACCGAAAAGGATAAGGACTCGTTTCATGGTTTTCTCCGTCGCGTTTTCTATTATTCAATGAAATTATAGCATATCCCGGAGAAATTGCAATGTTTTTTCAAAGAAAAAAAACCTCCATAAACGATAAATTTACAGAGGTTTGGCGCAATCAGCGACGACATGGAAGCTTGGGGGGATAAATTCAGCCTTTTCCCGATTCCAAAACCAGATCCTTTGATTTTCCCGCCTTGAGGATATAGCTGTCCGTATCGTGGCCGAGAATTTCCCGGACCCGTTTGGCGCAGCCGATGACCTTGTCGAGGTCAATCCCCGTCTCTATCCCCATTTCCGAAAACATATGCACGACGTCCTCCGTCGCGACGTTTCCGGCCGCCCCCGGGACGAAGGGACAGCCTCCCACGCCCGCGAAGGACGTGTCAAAGCGTTTGATCCCCGCGCCCAGGCCCGCGATGATATTGGCCATGGCGAGCCCCCGGGTGTTGTGAAAATGGAGCCACCACGTAACTTCGGAAAATTTCTTTTTCATTTCCATGCAGATGTTGTAGACCTGGTTGGGAACCGCCATGCCGGACGCGTCCGAAAGAGAGATTTCGGAAATCCCGCAGTCGAGATAGGCCCTCGCGATGATTTTTACGTCCTCCAGGGGGATTTCCCGGTCCCAGGGGGAGCCGAAAGGCATGGAAATGGATCCCGAGATTTCAATCCCGTTTGCTCGCGCCGCCCGGACACATTCCGCAAAGCCTTCGACTGATTCTTTGGGCGTCATGTTGAGATTCGCCAAATTATGTCCTTTGCTCGCGGACACATTGAGCTTGACTTTTTTGCAGCCGCAGGCCGCCGCCCGTTCGACGCCCTTCAGGTTGGCAATGAGTACGCGGTATTCTGTCCCTTCCCGCTTCCGGATCCGCCGCATGACTTCATCGGTATCAGCCATCTGGGGGACGGCTTTGGGGTTCATGAAGGACCCCGCTTCGATTACCGGAAACCCCGAATCCGTAATGGCGTCAATGAGGCTTACCTTTTCCTCCGTCGTGAGGATTTTTTTTTCGTTTTGAAGCCCGTCCCGGGGGCCGACTTCACACAGGATGACTTTTCTTTCTTCCATCATCAGATTACCTTCCGCTCACATATTTTTCGCAGTATTCTTTTGCCGTCTCAAGGCAGCGCTTCGCGTGACCCTGCTGGCCTAATTCCGCTACCCGGGCCGCGTTGGGGAGCTCGATGGAGTAGGTCATCGGCGGCATACAGTTGAGAATCGCCGCGATGTCGATCCCGCCTTCTCCCGCGTAGAGCCGCTCTTCCCGCATGATCCGGACCAGTTCGTCCCGCTCCGCCGGGATTTCTCCCGTGGCGTCACAGAGATGGGCAAAATGGAAATACTTGTCGGGTACGGCCCGCAAATCTTCATATTTATCCCGGGCCCGCTGGAAATGGTGCGTATCGACCATGAGTCCCGCGTTGTCCCGGTTGACGGCGCGAAGAACCTCCATGGCCTGGGCCAGGGTTCGGACCCCGGCAATCGGCACATACTCGAGATCGACGGTCAGGTCGTATTTTTTGGCGAGGTCGCAGATTTCGCCGAATTTTTCAATGTAATAGGGCTTATTTTCCGTCCAGATGCTCGAAAGCACATGGGATCCGCCCAATTCCCGGGCCAGCTCAAAAGCCTTTTCATAGGCGGACACATCCATGTTGTCCAGAACCCGGGCCAGTTCGATATCGGACAATTTTAGTCCCGTATCCCTGAAGATGGCCTTGACTTCGGCTTTCATGTCGGGATCGTCATAAAGGGCGTATCGTTCCTCACCGGGAACCCCCATGTAGATCTGCCGGATGCTGACGTAATCATATCCGCAAACGGCGGCGATTCTGGCCAGTTCTACGGGCGTTGTTTTGAGGATCGTCAGATGCGCCAAAGAAAATTTGAACTCCATACTACCTCCGGATGGCAGGGATTCCGGCTTCTCACTCGTTTCGCCGGAAATCCCCGTCAATTTTGATATCGTTTGTTTATTGTTCAAAAAGCTCCTGTCGAACATAATCCAGGGGCATGTCCACGCCAAACCAGATCTTGAAGGCAATGGCGCCCTGCCACAGCATCATGTTGATGCCGTTTGTGGTCTCGCAACCGGCTTGTCTCGCGTACTTCATCAAAAGCGTTTCCCGCGGGTCGTAGACGATGTCATAGACGAAGACGCCGGGATGAAAGACATCGGGAGAGGAAACGACGCATTTTCCGCCGCGGCTTTCCATCCCGAGAGGGGTTGCGTTGATAAATAATGTCGCGTCCTTCATTTCATTTTTAACCGTAATATCGTCATCGGCTATGATCCTTACTTTCGCGCCGGAAATATTACGTTCTATGGTTTCCTTGATCTCAGCCGCGAGAGTTTTGTTGATTTCTTTGAGGATCAATTCTCCGACCCCGTTGTAAGCCAGTGATATTGCAATCGCGCGTCCTGCCCCGCCGACACCGCACAAAATTACTTTTTCGTTGCGATATTTGATTCGTTTTTCATCAAATGATGCGATAATCCCTCTGCCATCGGTATTGTATCCTGTGATCTTTCCGGTTGACGGATCAATTTTCGCGGTATTGATCGCTCCGATAATCCGCGCGTCTTCCGAAATGTCATCCAGATAAGCCAAAATTTTTTGTTTATGGGGAAAAGTAACATTGAACCCTCTGGCCTGAAAAAGCTTGAATGCGTCAATGGCCCTTTCCAGATCGCCATCCTGGACGTCAAAGCACAAATAGACGTAATCCAGTCCCAGTTTTTCGAAAGCGGAATTGTGCATATGCGGCGACCGACTGTGCTTTGTAGGGTTTCCGATCAGCCCGATCAATCCCGTGGTTCCTTGTATTCTGTTATTCATCCAATCACTTCCGTGGCTATAGTTTTGACTCAGGCTATTATTTCGTTGTCACATGCTTTGAACGGACGGCTTCGCCGGAAATCAACACGCCTTCGTAAATGTTATCTTTGGGGGTATAAATATCGTTAATATTCCATGTGCCGTCTGTCGGCACCGGAATATTTTCCATCGGAACATCCAGCAAATATGGTTCATTGGCGTTGATTGCCTCTTCAAAGGCTCTTTTGAATTCCTCGGCGCTTGTGATTTTTTTCGCCTTGATCCCGTAAGCTCTGGCGACTTCAGACCATTCCGGATTGTAAGGTTTTTCATTGATTTTGAAGACCGTCCCGAACGTATGATGGTAATGGGAGGATTCCAATCCGGCGATCGTTCCGAAAGCATAATTGTTCATCACAACCCAGACAACGGGGATATTGTATTCTTTCGCAGCGGCAAGGACGGAAGGATTTGTTCCGAAACCGCCGTCTCCGATCAGTGTGATGACTTTTCTGTCGGGGGCCGCCAGCTTCGCACCCAGTAAAGCGGCTGAGCCGAATCCCATCGTTGCCAGTCCGCCCGGATGCAGAATCGTTCCCGGGACCGTGATGTCAAATTGTTGCCCGACGCCGTTTTTATTCCATCCGACATCGGTTACAATAATCCCGTCTTCGGGCAGGACCTCACGGACATCCTTCAATATTCTTTGAGGCGTCATTGGATAGCGCTTGTCCTCTTCCACAGTCTTGTTTGCTTTTTTGAAATTCGCTTTATATTCAGCGATGGCTTTGATTATTTCCGGTCGCTTGATTCCTTCCGTTTTTAAAGTTTTCGCCGCTTTTAAAATCGCTTTGAGCGCGGCTTTCAGATCCGCGACAGCGCCGATGACGACGGGATAATTTCTCCCGATTTCCGTAGGATCGATATCAATTTGGATGAATTTTGTTTTGCCTTGATCAAAGGAAACGCCCTTGTACCAGCTGCTGGAATCCGCTTCGGCGAATCTTGTCCCCAAAGCCAGGATGACGTCGGCGTTGGCGGTTCGCTCGTTGATGAAATTCGTGCCCCAGAAGCCTGTCATACCCATCAGGAGTGGATGCCGGTCGGAAATACAGCCCTGTCCCATAAGCGTCCGTGATACGGGGACTTCAAGAAATTCCACGAGTTCCCTGAGTTCTTCGCTGGCTTTGGACAGGAGGATGCCGCCCCCCGCGTGGATCACGGGATTTTTTGCTTCAATGAGCGCTTTTGCGATTTTAACCGCTGTATCCTCGTCGAGGGACGGCTTTATGGTATCATGAGAATCCAGATACGTCCTTTCAAAAAAGAGCGTGTCCACTTCCCGTGAAAACATATCCATGGGCACGGAAATCAATACCGGCCCGGGGCGGCCCGATTCGGCCAGGCGAAAGGCCTTGTCGAGGATTTCCCCCATCATTTCCGGCGTATCAAGACGCCACGCCCTTTTGACAAAGGGCTTGTAAATATCATATTGCGAGCCGTCGCAATGCAGGTTCACTTCCTGGTGCGGATGCTTGCCGTAATAATAACTCGGCACATCGCCTGCTATAACCACCATCGGTATCGAATCGAAAGCTGCGTTGGCAACTCCCGTAGTGGCGTTTGTCAGCCCCGGGCCCAGATGACACATCACGACGCTCGCTTTTCCTTTGACTCTCGCGTAGCCGTCGGCGGCCGTGGAAGCGATTTGTTCATGGCGAGTCGAAATATATTTTAATTTACTCTTTTGCAACGCATCCAGCATTGCGATAACCGTGTGTCCACAAAGGCCGAAAACGTATTCCACGCCTCTGCGTTCGAGATAGTCGGTAATTTGTTCCGACAACAGTCTTTTCATTGGTCTGTCCTCCTTAACAGGTATCAAACGAAATATGCTACATTACTTTTTTTGATCAATGAAGCTGCATGCGGCGCGTAATCCCAGTGTGTAAACATCGGGACCGAGACCCACGAGAATCCCCTGAGCCAGGGAAGAGATTACGGAAAAATGTCGCCATTCTTCTCTTTTGTGTACATTTGACATATGAAGCTCATATATGGGGCACTCCAGGATGTCCAACGCGTCGTGAATTGCCCAGCTGTAGTGAGTCCACGCGCCCGCGTTGATCAGGACGGCGTCCTTTTTATCCATGTACGCTTTCAATATGCGATCCACCATATCCCCTTCGGAGTTTGTCTGGTAGAATTCCACCGTGACGTCCCCGATTTCTTCGGCGACTTTTCTGATGCGCTCGTTGATCTGATCCAGCGTAATCGTTCCGTACTGTTTCGGGTCTCTCTTTCCAAACATATTGTGATTGACTCCGTGTAAAAACAGTACTTTTTTCATTTTTTTATTATTCATTTCTTCATCCCCTTATAGAATAGCCGGCTTTTTCTGGCGAATTTAAGCTGTCAGCCCGGCCTTTGTTTCTTTTTGCCTTCCACCGCTGATAAGTCTGTGTTTGCGTGACAAACATCACGACGATCATGATGAAGAGAACCACGGAAATCGGACTTGTGAAGATGCTTCCCAGCAATCCCACCACGGATTTTTTTAGAAGTACGCCTCTCCGGTAATTTTCTTCGAGCAATTTTTCCAGAATCGTACCGAGTACACATGGCCCGATGGGATAGTCAAATTGCTTCATGAAATAGCCCAACACGCCGAAACCCAGCATCCAAAACACATCCGGCAGGCTGTTGTTTATGGCATAGGAACCGACCACAGACAGAATAATGATGATCGGCATTAGAATCCCCTTGGGTATTTCCACAATTTTCGTAAAAATTTTGATTCCGGTCAAACCAAAGATCAGAAGAAAGACCGTTCCGAACGCGAGACAGCTGACAATCAGATAGAACAGGTCCGGCGTTGTCGTCATCAAATTGGGGCCCGGCTTCAGCCCGTGAATCGTCAATGCGCCGATCATAACCGCCGTAACGGCGTCTCCGGGAATCCCCAAAGTGAGCATCGGAATGAAAGCGCCTCCGATCGCCGCGTTGTTGGCGGTTTCCGGTGCAACAATCCCTTCAATCGCTCCTTCTCCGAAGGGCGTTTCCGGATTCTTGATGGTCCGTTTGGCCTGATCGTAGGTTAAAAGCGCCGCAATGTCTCCGCCTGCGCCCGGCAGCGCTCCCACAAGCACACCAACGATGGCGGAACGGAACGTCAGCGGCAAATGTTTTTTGATCACATCAAAAGAAGGAATGATTTTATCAATTTTTTGTTTGATCGGGATAATGTCTTTCGTCGTGATTTGCGCCAAAGCCTCTGAAACGCCGAATAATCCAATCATGGCTACGACATAGTTCACGCCCGGCAATAAATAGGTGATGCCATACGTAAAACGCGGTTTCGCCGTCATGGTATCCATTCCCACGGTACCCAGCAGGACGCCGATGGCGGCGGAGATAAGACCACGGTATATGGATTTGCAACCGAGGCTGCCCACCATCATCATGCCCATTATGCCTAAAAGCAAATAGTCGACCGAAGAAAACTTCAAGGCAAATTTTGAAACCATGGGCGCGCAACAACCAAGCGCAATGATTCCGAGCAATGTGCCGATGACCGATTGCGTTGTGGCAATGCCCATGGCTCTGCCCGCCTCTCCTTTTTGTGCGAGAGGATAGCCGTCAAAACTGGTGGCAACGGCTGCGGGCGCTCCCGGAATGTTCAGTAAAATGGCGGAGCGAGATCCGCCATATACGGCGCCGATAAAGACGCCGATCATGAGTGCCAGAGCTCTGTGCGTTTCCCATCCAAAGGTAAACGAAACCAATAAAGATACAGCCATTGTCCCCGACAGACCGGGAATTGCGCCGATATAAATTCCTGAAAAAACACCGACTGCGACAAACAGAATCAGGACGGGATTATAGACGGGAATCATTAAATAATTAAATATACTCATGAAACTCTCCTTTTTTATGGCAAAACAACGCTGAAGAGGTATCTGAAAACAACAAGGATGAATGCCATGCAACATGCCGTCCAGAGTATGTTTTTCACATAGTTCTTCCGCAATAGATAACAGATTCCCACCCATAAAAACAGGGGTGTTGATACAATGAAACCGACTCCTTGATAAAGCGCCGTGCAATATGCCAATATGAGTCCCATCATGATCAATATGTCTTTAGGAAATATGTAGGCCAAAGTTATCAGAATCTTTTTTCCCGCAGGCAGACCTTTCGTTTCGGATGTTTTTTTGCGGTCATTGATCAGGATCGCCAGAGAAAACAGAACGATCAGCGAACTGACAAACAAAGGGACCGCCCCGTAAGAAGAGGGTTTTGGATTTTCAAGATACAGTTTGACAGAAGCCTGGAAAAAATAACCACCGAAAATCAGCAGAAACACTGCGAATCCTTTTTCTCCCGGTTTAAAATTTTTTTCTGTCATGGAACCTCCTCCGTTCTTGTTATTTTAAACCCAATTCCGCCGCGCTTTTATCGGTAGCGCCGCTTTTATATAATGCGTCAATCGTGTTGATCTGCCAGGATTTGAGATATGCTTTTGCCTTTTCGCCGGTATACCCCAAGCCATTGATATTGAAATCTTTCAGCACTTTCTGATAAGTATCGCTTTGATACGCCTTTTCAAAGGCTTTTCCAAGAGTGGCGATCACAGCCGGATCGGTCCCCTTTTTTACAAATACGCCGTAGAAAGGACCCCAAGGTAAATACTGTTCAAAATCCGGATATTCAGCAGTAATCAGAGGTACGGATTCCATCTGGGGAACCGGACTTTTGGAGAGCATCGCGAGAAATCTCAAATCCCCGGATTTGTACTCTTCGATTCCCGATTGCACTTTCACAACGGTAAAATCACATTCTCCTCCTAAAACTGCGGCTCTCGCGGTGGCGTCGCTGTCGTAGGGAATCTGGCTGAATGTGGCGCCAGTCAGCGCTGTAATGAAGGATCCTACTTCCCAAGGAAGCCCTCCGGTTCCAGTCGTGGACAAGGTCAAAGCTCCGGGCTCTTTCTTGGCGGCTTCGACAATTTCGGTAAATGTTTTGTAGGGAGAATTTTTGGATACGGCAATGCCGACTGTTTCATCTCCGATCAGAAATACCGGTTCAAAATCCGCGTAAGTCAGATCCAGGATTTTCAGTGCCGTGTATAATTGAGGGTTTTCCGCTCCCATCAGCAAGGTATAACCATCAGCGTTTTTCGCGTAGACGTATTGGGTGGCTATGGATCCGGTCCCGCCGGTTTTGTTTTCCACCACGATGCTCTTGCCCAGTTCTTTTTCAGCAAGACTGGCGAGAGGACGCATCAGCGAGTCAGTACCGCCGCCGGCGCCCCATTGTACAATGCCGCTGATATTTTTTTCAGGATACGCGGCGTCAAGCATGCTGAGATTTCCAAAAAATATTAGACAAGCAGATAAAACGAACCATTTGATTTTTTTCATGAAAAGCCTCCTTTTATTTTTTTCTGTCATAAAATCGCAGTTGTTATAAAAACTATTCTTCCATGGCGGGGTCGTAGTAGCTCCCGAAGAGTTCCTGATCCGTGGGCATATCCCGCGGAATGGGCCGGGATACCCAGGTGGTATTCATATAATGCTTCAGCGCGATATTTTCCGAAACAATGTTACCGCCCCAAGTCCCGCAACCCATGGACGAGGTCATGGGCATCCCGTTTGTGGCGGAACCGGCGTTGGCCTTGGATTGCGGCTGTCGTACCATGATCCGGCTTACGGGAGCGGCGAGCCCCAGTCTGTGAATGTGGTCGTCGTCGAAGGAATAAATCCCCACCGAATGTCCCTTGCCGCCGACTTCATAGATGGCCCGCATGGCGTCGAGGGCGTTTTCAAACTCACCGGAATATTTGTGGGTCGCCAGAAGCGTCGTCAGTTTCTCACTTGAGAAGGGATGCTCCTTTCCGATGCCGTCCCCCTCCACGAAGATGAATTTTCTGTCGGCGGGAATCTCGAATCCTGCGGCCTTCGCCAGGGCCTGGGGGGCGATGGCTACGGTGTCCGGTTTTCTGTGATTTTCCTCGTCCCACATGACGCTCCGCAGTTTTTCGCGTTCCGCGGCGTTTGCCCGGTAGCCCCCTTCGGCTTCGAGAGCATCCAGCACCTGATCGTAGACTTTATCGTAGATGATAATGTTGCCGTCGGCCGAGCAGCCGCTGCCGTAATCGGAAGTCTTGCTGAGCATGGTGTTGCGGGCCGCTTCCTGAATCCTTTCGGGATGGCCCTCAAGGGTATCGTCATAGATCATCGTGGCGTTGCCCGCGCCCGAGCCGTAAGCGGGCGTGCCGGAACTGTACGCGGCCTTGACCATGGGGCGTCCGCCCGTGGCGATCACAAGATTTACCCGCTTCATCATTTCCTGAGTCATGGCCTCGCTGGGGTTTGTCACGCACTGCAGAATGTCCTCGGGGGCGCCTTCTTTTTTGAGGGCCTCCCGCATGAGGCGCACGGTCTCAAATGTGGTCTTTTTCGATCGCGGATGCGGGGAAAAGATCACGACGTCCCGGGCCTTGATGGCGTAGATGGCCTGCCCCGCCGGGGTCAGGTCGGGGTTTGTCGTCGGTACCAGAGAACCGATGATCCCCACGGGTTTCGCGTATTTCACGATGCCTTTTTCCGGAATTTCTTCGATGATGCCCACGCTCTTTGCCCGCAGGGCGTCTCTAAGGCAGCCCCGAATTTTGAAACGCTTGTTCTGCCGGGAAACCGGGTCTCCGAGGCCGCTTTCGGCGATCCCCATATCGACCAATTGCAGGAAAGTTTTTTTGTTGGCGACGGACCAGGCCACGGCCTGGATCAATTTGTCGACCCGCTCCTGATCGTAGGTCTCGATGATTTTGGCCGCCTTTTCGGCCCGCGAGAGTAATTCGTCCAACTCCCTGATTTGTTCTGCGGTAATTTCTTTTGCCATGTCGCAAATGCCTCCTTCTTTTATTACAGTAAAATTGTCATTTTTTTATTCGCTATGTTTATTTTCCGCATGCTTTAATCTTTTATACTACAACCTTATCACTAAAAAAAGAGAAAATCCAATACTTTTATTCGATTGACTTGATAAAAAAATTTTATAAGTATGAAAATTTGTGCTTCGTGTAACAAAATTCAGTAACAGAATTTCCGCAAAAGAACAAATTGACATTCCATGAAAAAGTGGTATAATCGAACTAAGAGAGCTTTATGGTAAAATTGCCATTTTTTTCAAAAGGAGGGGCTATGACATTAAAGGCGCTTCGTTACTTCAAAACTTTAGCGGAAATTCAGCATTTCAATAACGCGGCGCAGCAGCTTTATGTCTCGCAGCCCAGCCTGAGCTACACGATCACCGAGCTTGAAAAAGAGCTGGGCGTTTTGTTGTTTGACCGGAAGGGGAAGAAGATATTTTTGAACGCCAACGGGGAAAAATTCCTGGGCTATGTCAGTGAGGCCCTCCGGATCATCGATGACGGCATAGAGCAAATCAAGCCCCCGGGCGACGGGGCAAAAATCATCAATATCGGCTGCCTGCACAGTATGAGTCTTGTCTCGGTACCGCAACTCATTGAAAAATTTTATGCCGACGAAGAGAACCGTTTTATCAAATTCAATTTTACCGAAGGACTTAACGAGGAAATCAAAGAGGAGCTCTATCAAAAGAAAGTCGACATGATCTTTTGTGTGGGAAAGCCGGACAACACCGAGGCCTATCCGGTTCTTGAGCAAAAACTCTATCTGGTGGCGTCCAAAAAAAATCCGATTTCCGCCAGAGACGAAATCTCTCTGGATGAGATTGTCAACGAGCCCTTTGTGATGATCAAAAAAGACAGCGCCCTCCGAAAGCTTGTGGAAGAGGAATTCAAAATCCGAAAAGCCGTTCCGAATACGGTATTTGAAGTCAATCAATGCAATTCGGCCCTGACCTATGTTTCCATGAATTTCGGCGTTTCCATAATTCCATCGATTCCCGGAATGTTCCGGGAGGACCTGAAAGTCCTGCGACTCATCAATCCGGAAGTCACCCGGACCATCTATGTGGCCTGGCTGCCCGAGGAAAAAACCTGTCCGGCCGTCGAAAAAGTCCACCGCTTTATTGTCGGACAGACAGCCATTATTTGAAGATAAAAAAAACGCGACCCCTTTTCGGATCGCGTGATTTTTTATTGCGAATTTTAACTTTGCGGCTGCTTTTTGCTCAGGTAATTTTCAATGGCGAGCTTGATGGCCTCCTCGGCGAGGACCGAGCAGTGCATCTTGACCGCGGGCAGCCCCCCGAGCTCCTCGACGACTTTTTTGTTCGTCAGCTGCAGGGCGTCGCGGATGGACTTCCCCTTGACGAGCTCCGTGGAAATGGACGAGCTCGCGATGGCCGAGGCGCAACCGAAGGTCCGGAATTTCGCGTCAGTGATCACGTCGTTGTCCACTTTCAAAAAGATTTCCATAATATCCCCGCAAGCCGGATTGCCGACCTTTCCATAGCCGTCAGGGTTTTCGATGACGCCCACGTTGCGCGGGTTCATAAAATGTTCCATGACTTTTTCCGAATACTGCATATTCTCTCCTTTATCGAATTCTTGTGCTTTTTTTTATTTCGCGCCGATATATTCGTTCCACAGCGGCGACAGACTCCTGAGTCTGGCGATAATCTCCGTCAGCGTCGTCACCACATAGTCGATTTCTTCTTTTGTGTTGTATTTTCCCAGGGAAAAACGGATGGTCCCGTGGGCGAATTTGGGGTCAATGCCCATGGCGAGGAGCACATGGGAGGCCTGGAGGTCGTCGGAGGAGCAGGCGGAGCCCGAGCTCACGGCGATCCCTTTCATGCTTAGGGAAAGCAGGATCGATTCCCCCTCGAGGTATTTGAACGTGACGCTGGACGTTCCGGCAAGCCGCTTGACATCCTTGGCGTTGATGACGATCTCGGGAATTTTTTTCAGAATCTCGCTTTCGAAATAATCCCTCAATTCCGATTCCCGTCTGTATTCTTCGTCCTCGTTGGCCACGGCTTTTTTCAGCGCCGCCGCGAGTCCCACCATGGACGCTACGTCCGAGGTCCCCGGTCGCCGGTGTTTTTCCTGGTTGCCGCCGGTCAGCGTGTGGGCGAACCGCACGCCGTTCCGCCAATAGAGGCAGCCGATGCCCTTGGGGCCGTAAAACTTGTGGCCGGAAAAGGAAAGCAGGTCGATGCCCGTTTCTTTGGGCGCCACTTTGATCTTCCCCATGGTCTGGACGGCGTCCACATGAAAAATGATTTTATGCGCTTTGGCGATTTTCGCGATTTCCTCCACGGGTTCGATGGTCCCCACTTCGTTATTGGCGTGCATGACGGAAATGAGGATCGTATCGTCACGGATGGCCTTTTTCAGTGCTTCCAGATCGACAAGGGCGTTTTTGTCCACGGGAAGTTCCGTGATCTCGTAACCGTCCTGCCGCAGGTCTTCCAGCGTATTTTTGATCGCGTGGTGCTCGATGGAGCTGGAGATAATGTGCTTTCCCCGGTTCCGGTAGGCCTTGGCGATACCGCGCAGGGCCATATTGTCCGCTTCGCTGCCCGAGGCCGTAAAAATAATCTCGTCGGGGCTGACGCCCAATATGTCGGCCACGGTTTCCCGGGCCCCGTTCATGGCGTCGGTCGTTTCCTTCGAAAACAGGTGCAGGCTCGACGCGTTTCCGTAAAATTCCGTCAGGTAGGGGGTCATGATGCGGAAAACTTCGTCGTCCAGTTTTGTTGTGGCGTTATTGTCCAGATATACTCGCATATGCAACACTTCCTTATGGTTTAATCGTTGGCGTATTCGCAATTTTGTTTTTTTCTGCGTTTCGTCTCATATCAAGTATATTCTATCATTTCTTAGTCGTTGAGTCAAGAATTTATTTTACGATTTTCCCATTTTTGTAGGAAAAGTTCTCCTTCGTCCCGTCGCCCCGGATCAGGGTAGCGGGTCCCTCCTTCTCGCCGCGGATATAGGTGAAGCGGGTCTTGTTGCCCTTGTCGTCAAAGGCGTAGGCCCTGCCTTCCTTGATGCCGTTGATGTAGCTGTATTCCTCGGCGGCGCCGTCATTAGCGTAAAATGTTGCCTTGCCGTTTTTCTTGTTGTGCTCGTAGCTGAATTCTTCCCGGTCCCCGTTGGCGCAGTAAAATACGGCCTCGCCGTCCCTTTCCCCCATGAGGTAGGAAAATTTCAGGTAGTCGCCGTTGCCGTAGCGGACTTCCGCCTTTCCGTTGCGTTTGCCGTTGAAGTATTCCGCCTCTTCCCGGTCCCCGTTGACGAAAAGGGAAAGTGTACGGCCGGTTTTGACGCCGTTTTCATACCAGAATTCCTCCCTGTCCCCGTTGGCCCAAAAATAAGTGGCCTTGCCCTGCTTTTTGCCGCCCGAGAACAGAAAGTCCACCCGGTCCCCGTTTGTCCGGTACCGCGTCGCCGCCCCTTCCCGTTTGCCGTCTTTGTAAAAGAACTCCGCCTTGTCGCCGTTGACCCAGTAATAGACCGCCCGGCCGTTCCGCTGGCCGCTGACGACGGTGAATTCCTCCCTGTCCCCGTTGGGATAGGTGAAACTGTCGGTATTTTCTTCCATATCAGCGGGAATCATGTCGTCCAGCTTGATGGTTTTTTCCGCCTGAACCGGCGCGGCTTCGTTTCCGCCGTCTGTCGCTTCGTCTTCCGCATCGGCGCTTTCCCGGGCCGGAGGCTTGCTTTTCCCCGATTTTTTTGTCGCTTTTTTCAGTAAAAGCAAGAGGACAAACAGCGCGATCAGCCCCCCCGCACAGCCCAAGGCCGCCCCGGGGTTCTTGTCATAAAGCGCTCGCGCCGCTTCTTTCCATTTGTTCAGTAACGTCAGAAATTTGTCCATAGTAATCCCGCCTCCCGGGTTTTGATTCGTTCACGCTATCAGTATATCACAAAGAAATGAAAATGCAAAGGGGATTTTCCTTTATTTTGCGCCGTCGGCGCGGAAATCACAGGATAAATTTGTCGAGGTTTTCTCCCGCGCTCTCGTCTTTGAACACCCTTTTGACGAAGCGGGCGTCGATGGCGACGCGTTCTTCCCTGCCATAGGGCGCTTCAAAGAGGATGTCCTTGAGGATCTGCTCGACGACTGTGGCCAGACGCCGGGCGCCGATATTCTCGACGCTGTCATTGAGCCGCACCGCGATTTCCGAGATGGTCTCAATGGCGTTTTTCGTAAAGGACAGCTTGACATTGTCGGTCAGGAGCATGGCCTTGTATTGATCGAGCAGATTGTATTCCACTTCGGTCAGAATTTTCACGAAGTCTTCCTTGTCGAGGCTTTTGAGCTTGACCCGGATCGGAAAACGCCCCTGCAACTCAGGCATCAGATCCGAGGGAGAACTCTGGGTAAAGGCTCCCGCCGCGATAAAGAGGATGTGGTCCGTTTTGACGGGGCCGTAGGGGGTCATGATCGTGCTGCCTTCTATGATCGGCAGGATATCCCGCTGTACGCCCTGGCGGGACACGTCTCCCCGGTCGATGCCGCCCCGTTCAGCGATTTTGTCGATCTCGTCGATAAAGACGATGCCGTTGTTCTCGACGTTTTCGATGACCCTTTCCTTGAGCGCCTCAAGATTCAGCCGCTTTTCGAGGTCCTCCTCGATATAGCGCCTGATGCCGTCTTTTACGCTCAGCTTGAGTTTTTCTCTGCCGCCCTTGCGGCCGGGCTCAAAGTTCGAGATCATCTGCTCGAAGACGTTTCCGATGTTGTTGTTTTCGTCGATGCTGCCGCCGACGATTTCGATGATGGGCATGGGTACGGGCCGGATCTTCCGGTCCATTTCAATCTCCCGGTTGTCGTATTTGCCGGCCTCGATTTCCCCGAGCAGGCGGGTTTTCTCCGCTTCGCTGAGGGTTTCCTTGGGTTTCAGCGCCTTGAGAACCTTCTCATAGGCTTTTTTGCGGGAAATTTCCCGCATCTCATTGTACATTTCCTCTTTCATCTTGCGGAACGTGATCTCCACAAGGTCCCGGATGATGCTTTCGACGTCTTTGCCCACATAGCCCACTTCCGTGTACTTGGTGGCTTCGACCTTGATAAAGGGGGCGTTCACGATCCGCGCGATCCTGCGGGCGATTTCGCTTTTGCCGACGCCCGTGGGGCCGATCAGAATGACGTTTTTGGGCGTGATCTCGTTTTTCATTTCGGGATCGGACACACTTTTCCTTCTGTCCCGGTTTTTGAGGGAAATGGCGACATATTTTTTCGCCTCTTCCTGCGAAATAATGAATTTATCCAGTTCTTTGACGATCCCTCTCGGGGTCAATTCTATTTTTTTACTCATGGTTTGCTCCTGAATCCCTCCGGATATGTTCTTTTAAGGCGGCAAGCGCCCTTCCTCTGTGGCTGAGCGCGTTTTTTTCCGCGGCGCCCAGTTCCGCCATGGTCTTTCCGATGTCGGGAAGCCAAAAATGCGGGTCGTAGCCGAAGCCGTTAGCGCCTTGGGCCTCATCGACGATGACGCCCGGGACCTCGCCCCGGTAGCAATGCGTCGTCCCGTCGGGGAGCGCCATGCAGATCACGCAGACGAATCTGGCCGAGCGGTCGGCTTTTCCTTGCAGGTCCGCGATCAATTTGGCGTTGTTGGCGGCGTCGTTGCCGTGCTCACCGGCGTATCTGGCCGAAAGAACCCCGGGCGCGCCTCCGAGGGCCGCGACCTGGAGACCCGAATCATCGGCGATAACCGGCATACGGAGAGTTCGCGCGATGGCAAGCGCCTTTTTGACGGCGTTTTCCTCAAAGGTCCCGCCGTCTTCGACGACGTCGGGGATCGCTATGCCGTCCCGGACCGAGAGGAGCTCAAGTTCGGGCATATCCCGCAGGATTTCTTTCATTTCTCTGATTTTATTGGCGTTGCCCGTCGCGAGAAAAAGTTTCACTTACATCTCCCCGATGGCTTTATTTTGCTGCCGGATAATTTTTTCAATGGCTTTTCCCGCCAGATCCAGCATGGTCGTCAGCTGTTCCCGGGTAAAGGTCGAGCCCTCTCCTGTCCCCTGCACCTCGATATATTCACCTTTGGCGTTCATGACGACGTTCATGTCCACATCGGCAGCGGAATCTTCCGAATATTTAAGATCCACGACGGGGACGCCCTTGAGGAGCCCCACGCTGATGGCGGCCACGTTGGAGATAATGGGATTTGTTTCGAGTTCGCAGTCGTCGAGCATTTTTTTGATGGCCAGCGCCAGCGCGACAAATCCGCCCGTAATTGACGTCGTCCTTGTGCCGCCGTCGGCCTGGATAACGTCGCAATCGACGGTAATGAGCACCTCGCCCAGGGCCTCAAGGTCCACGGCGGCCCGCAGAGATCTTCCGATCAGGCGCTGGATCTCCATGGTCCGGCCCGTGAGCTTCCCCTTGGCCGATTCCCGGACGTTTCTTTCGAGGGTGGCCCGTGGCAGCATGCTGTATTCGGCTGTTATCCAGCCTTTTCCGGTATTTTTCAAAAATGGCGGCGTCTTGTCCGACACGGTGGCCGTACAGATGACCTTGGTGTTGCCGCACTCAATCAAGACCGAGCCTTCCGCGTGGATATTCACGTCGGTCTTTATTTTCAGTTTTCGTACTTCCTCATTTTTTCTGCCGTCGTCTCTTGCCATAATTCCCCCTGATTGGATTTATTCCGTGTAATATTGGACTTCCTGTCCGTTAAACTGGATATCGTAGTAATATTTGTACAGACCCCCCCGCCGGATGAGCTCCTCATGTCGTCCGGCCTCGACGATCCGCCCTTCCTCCATGACCAGGATCATATCGGCGCTCAGGATGGTCGAGAGTCGGTGGGCGATCACCAGGGTCGTCCGGTTTTTCATGAGCTTGTCGAGGGCGTCCTGTACGAGGCGTTCCGATTCCGTATCGAGGGCCGAGGTCGCCTCGTCGAGGATCAGGATCTGCGGGTCCTTGATCAGGGCCCGGGCGATTGCGATCCGCTGTTTTTGCCCGCCCGACAGCAGCGTTCCCTTTTCCCCCACTTCCGTTTCCATCTTGTCGGGAAAGGCGTCGATAAAGTCCCAGGCGTTGGCCATCCGGGCCGCCCGCTCTATGTCGGCGGCGTCGGTATTTTCCTTGCCGAAGGCGATATTTTCCGCGATTGTGCCGCTGAACAAAAAGCTCTCCTGGGGAACGACGCCGATGTAATTCCGGTATTCCTTGAGGGCGTACTCCCGGATATCCCGGCCGTTGATGAGGATCGCGCCGCCGGTGAAGTCGTAAAAGCGGGGAATCAGGTTGACGAGGGTCGTCTTTCCGCTGCCGCTTTTGCCGACGAGGGCCACCACATCCCCGGCTTTCACGGTAAAATTGATGTCGTGGAGCGTGTCTTCCTCCCGGTCGTCGTAGTGAAAATCCACGTGACGGAATTCGATATCGCGTATGGTCGGACCGACCTGCGCCTCATTTCCCGCAGCGACAGGCTCCGGCGTCTCATCGAAGATCTCGATGATCCGGTCCGCCGAGGGCAGCGCTTCTTGGAGATCGTTGTTTTTATTGATCATGCGCTTCAGAGGCTGGTGCATGAGGCCCAAAGCCGTCACAAAGGACGCCAGATCTCCCGAGGTGATCTGCTTTCCCGTGACGAGATACCAGCCGTAGGCGCCCACGAGGACGATCATGACCGTCGTGATGACTTCGTTGATGGGATTGACTTTGGCCTTGATTTTTCGGCTCCGGTACGTGGTCTGAAACTCCTCTTGGCTGATTTTTTTGTAGTTTTCGATCATTTTGTCTTCATTGTTGAAGGATTTGACGACGAAGATGCCCGCGAGGGCCTCCTGAATATAGGCGGTCACGGCCCCGGTCACGTCCTGCCGGACCCGTCCCGATTTTCTGATCTTCCGCGTATATTTGCGCACGGTGCTGATCAGAAGCGGCATGATCACAAGGCTGATCAGGGTCAGGACCATATCGACCTGGAAGAGCCGGATCGTCAGGGCAAGCACGGCCAGAAACTCCTTGAACATATCGAAGATGTGAAAGCCGATCTGCCCGAGGGTCGTCGAATCGCCCGAGAGCCTTGCCATGAGGTCTCCCAGCTTGTTTTTCTTGTAAAAGGCAAGGGGCAGCCGCTGCAAATGCGAGAAGATGTCGATGCGGATATCCCGCCGGATCGTCTCGGTCACGTAGCTCGAAAAGATTGAGGCCAGATAGCCCGAGAGCACTTTTACGGCCGTCGTGAAAAGAAAGGCCGAAAGGATGTAGATGACCATTCGCGTATTTTCTTTGACGAGCACGTCGTCCACAAAATATTTGCTGAGCCAGGCCGGGGCGGCCGCCATGCCCGAAGAGAGGACGGACATGAAAACGACGCCGATCATGGTCCATTTGTGGCGCATACTGTATTTGAGGAAGGTCTTCAGGGATTTGTTGTTGTACATCCTGAATTTTTCTTTGACTGTACTCATGTATTCTCCATCTGGGTAAAGGGCCGCTCAACGCAGCAGGCAGGCCCCGTAGCTTTCGACAATTCCGTCGTTTTGATTTTTGAGTTTTGCCCGGACTTCCGCCATATCCGCCCGGACTTTTTCCATCCGCGCGGGGTCCTCCGTCAGGGCCCGCAGCTCCCGCCCGATATTTTCCGGTGTGCACTTTTCCTGCAGCAGTTCGGGGTAGACTTCCCGGTTTACCGTGAGGTTCGGCAGCGAGACATAGCCGATCCTGAGAAAGAGCCGGATCAGGACCGCGTTGACGAGACCCAGCCTGTACAGTACCACGGCGGGGATTCCCATGAGGCAGAGCTCAAGGGTAACCGTGCCCGAGGCGCAAAGGGCCGCGGCCGAACGCGCGACGCAATCCTCAAGACTGTCGCCCGCGGTGATCTCCAGATTTTCGGGAAAGGGTCCCCCGTCGGAAAATTCTTTCAACCAGGCTTTATGGGCTTCTTCGGACAATTTCAATAAAAAATGTTTCTCCGGAAAATTCCGGATCACCTGGAGCATGACCGGAAAAAGGCGCATAACTTCCTGCCTGCGGCTGCCCGGCAACAGTAGGACAGCGTCCCCGCGACGCTCCACAGGCCGATACTTTTCCGTGAAGGGATTGCCGTAATAGATGACTTCGACGTTGTTTTTCCGGTAAAAATCCACTTCCCAGGGGAAAATGACCATGATGCGGTCGGCCAGAACGAGTTTTTTGAGGCGGTTTTTCCCCCAGATCCAGAGTTTCGGCGGAATATAATAGTAAACTTTGACTTCGGGCGCTTCTTTTTTCAAAAAGGCCAGAAAATTCAGATGAAAGCCGCCGTAATCGACGAGAATAACCTTTCCGATCCGCTCTTTTCTGATGTACGCGAGGTATTCCGCGGCCTTTTTCTTCAAAAATCCGTATTTGCCGACGGCCTCCGTAAAGCCCATGACCGCGAGCTCTCCGATGTCCTGAAGGATCGTGACGCCCGCTTCACGGCAGTAAGCCCCCGCCGCGCCCGCGAAGGTCGCTTCGGGACAGAGTTTTTTCGCCGCCGAGACGATGTAAGACAAGTGCAGATCGCCGGACACTTCGCCCGCCGAGACAAAAAAGCGCTGTTCCGTCGTTTGTTCTCCCATAACTTACCTCTTTTTGCGCAAAGGCTCAAATGCCGATTAAAAACATATTGTTTTCATCGGCGATACGCACGCAGTCCGCTTCGTCAAGAAGCATCATTTTGCCGGCCTCTCCGGCGATTCCCCGGGCCTTGACGGCGGCGGCCCGACGGACGGTTTCCAGGCCGATGACCGGCACGTCCACCTTCATGTCCTGCTGGGGCCGCGCCATTTTTACGATAATGGTCCCCGGGCCGGCCAGTTCCCCGCCCCGGGCGATACAGCGGTCCGTCCCCTCGATGCCCTCAAGGGCCACGACGCTCCGGTCTTTGCAGACGACGCACTGTCCGGCGTCGATTTTCGAAAGGGCCTTGGCGGCCTCGACGCCCGTTTTTACTGTCCGCAGGTCATTTTCGTCGGGGGCGCTTTTCGTATAGCGGGTCTTCCGGATCAGAAATTCCTCGATAAATTTTGTCTGGTCGAGGACCTTGATGCCGTTCAGCCGCAAAAAACTAATCACCCCAAAAAGGAGGGTTTCATCCTTCCTGTCGGGCAGTTTTCGCAGCAGTTCCTCTCCCCAGGCGTCGGGCGTGAGATCCTGAAAGATCAGCCGTTTTTCCACTTTGCCCAGCATGATCAGTTCCCGTACGTCGTTCAGCAGAAAATGTTTGACGATATCGCCCACGGCGCCGATGTTGAAGGCGCGAAAACGGGCGTTTTCTCTGACGGCCCCGTCTATGGTGTCAAAGAGGCCGATGGGGTAGACTTCGAGGTCTTTGGCGGCCGCCTTTTCCAAAAAATAGCGCGGCAGCAGGCCGTTTCCTACGATAAGGCCGATTTTTCTCATCTCAGCGCGCGATCCCCCTCTGGCTGCTTCGGATAAAATTGACGAGGTACATGACGTGCTCGTCCTGCCCGAAGCTCTCTTCCACCTGGCGCAGGGCCTCCTTGAGCGGGAGTCCGCTCCGGAAAATGAGCCGGTAGGCTTTTTTCAGATTGGAGAGATCCTCGTCGGTAAAACCGTGGCGGCGCAGGCCTATGCTGTTGAGTCCTTTCATTTCCGCCCGTTCCCCCTCGGCGAGGCAGAAGGGACAGATATCCTGCGCGATGCCGCTGTTGCCGCCGGTCATGGAATAAGCTCCGATCCGCGTAAACTGATGGGCCGGCGTGAGTCCGCCGATGATCGCGTAATCTTCCACGGTCACATGGCCCGCCAGCGTGACGTTGTTGGCGAGGACGCAGCCGTTCCCGATCCGGACGTCATGGGCCACATGGACATAGGCCATGAGCAGGTTGCCGTCGCCGATCCGCGTTTCCCAACTGGCGTCGGTGCCCCGGTGGATCGTGACGCATTCCCGGATTCTGTTGCGGTTGCCGATAATGGTCTTTGTGGCCTCTCCCTTGTATTTCAGGTCCTGATTGGCGAGTCCGATGGACGCGAAGGGGTAGATTTCATTGCCCTCGCCGATTTCGGTAATCCCGCCTACGACGACATGCGAAAACAAAGACGTGCCGGACCCGATCCTGACGTCTTTGCCGATAAAGCAATAGGGACCAACTTTTACGTCGTCGGCGAGGATGGCCCCCTGTTCGATGATGGCTGTTTCATGGATATCCGCCAAGGTAACGCCCCCTCAGACTTTATTTGCCGACGAGACTGAACGTAAACGTCGCTTCGCAGGCCAGTTCGCCGTCGACTTTGGCGATGCCGTGGGCTTTGACGATGCTGAGCTTTTGCTTTTCCACGCGCACTTCATAGACGAGCTGGTCGCCGGGCCGCACGGGCCGCTTGAATTTCGCGGAATCGATCCCCGCGAAATAGGGGAGCTTCGTCCCGCCTTCAATGTCGTCCATAACGAGAACGCCCAGACACTGGGCCATGCTTTCGATGATCATCACGCCGGGCATAATCGGATGTCCCGGGAAATGCCCTTCAAAATGCGCTTCGTTCATCGTCACATTTTTGATTCCCCGGACGGTTTTTGTCTCTTTATCCATTTCAAGGATCCTGTCCACCAGCAAAAACGGATAGCGGTGCGGGATTCGCTTCATGATTTCCACGATGTCTAACATGCTTTCTTCCTCCGTGTCAAATGAATTTGTGTGATCTGTCCTATTATACCACATTTATTGGGATTGTACCAGATTTTTTCTCCATAGCGGTCTTCCGACCGCGGTAGTCACAGCGCCCGGAGCTTTTCCGCGAAGGCGATATCGATGGCGTGTCCGGCCTTAATCGCGACGATATGGCCTCTTATGGGGCGGTTCAAGATCTTCAGGTCGCCGATGATGTCAAGCATCTTGTGCCGGACGAATTCATCGGGGAAACGGAGTCCTTCGGGGTTCATGACGCCCTCTTTCGTGATCACAATGGCGTTTTCAAGGGAGCCGCCCAGGGCGAGATGATTTTTTTTCAGGTAGTCGATCTCATAATCGAAGCCGAAAGTCCTGGCGGGGGCGATTTCTTTTTTGTAGGTCTCATAGTCGATTTCAAATTCCGCGAGCTCCGACTGGAGCCAGCTCCGCTCGAAACGGATCGCGTAGGTGATCTTGAAGCCCTCCCAGGGGAAGGCCGCCACCATTTTATCGTCCTGCCTGAGGTAGACCGGGGAGGTGATCACCAGAGGATCCGCTTCCGCCTCCAATTCCCTGATTCCGGCTTTTTCATAGAGCGCCAAAAAGCCGGAGGCGCTGCCGTCCCCGATGGGGAGCTCGTTTCCGTCCAGTTCCACGACGAGATCCGTGATCCCCGCCGCCATCAGCGACGAGAGAAAATGCTCGATCGTGTAGACCGCGGCCCCGTACGGATTTTTGAGGTTCGTCCCCCGGGTCAGGTCAAAGGTGTTGGCGAGGTCAAGCGAGACCTCATTTTCTCCCGCTTTCAGGTCTGTCCGCCGGAAGAGGACATGTCCGTCATTGGCGGGCAGCAGACGCAGCTTTATATTTTGCCCCTTATGAAGGCCGATCCCCTCGGTGGAGATCTCTTTTGCTATGGTTTTCCGTTTCACGCTGATCCCTCCGCTTGCTCGTTTGCGCGTTCATTGTTTCTGCAAAAATTTATCGGCGACGACAAGGGCGATTTCCTTCCTGCCGTCCACAAAATCGATTTCCACTTTCCTCGGGGTAATGTTCCGGACGACGCCGAGGCCGAATTTTTTGTGCATGACCTTTTCCCCGATCTTGTAGGGAAAATCCGCTACGGTCTTGTTCAGATCCGCCACGGTAATCGTCTTCCGGAACTCAAAGGCATAAGGTTCCGGCTTTTTCGTCTTTTCCGCCGGGCGGCCTTCTCCGGCCAAGCCCTCCCGGGTCTCTTCCTTCGGCGCTTCCACCATCAGGAGCGATTCCGGGATTTCCGCGAGGAAGCGGGATTCGGTCCGGTAGCTCAATTCCCCGTAGAGGTAGCGCATCCGCGCGAAGGAAAGATAGAGCTTGTCCTCGGCCCGGGTAATGGCCACATAGCAGAGTCGCCGCTCCTCCTCGAGGTCCGAGGTCGAAAAGACCGCCTTTTTCCCCGGAAAGATCTCTTCCTCGAGGCCGCAGAGAAAGACCACGGGAAATTCGAGGCCCTTGGAATTGTGGATCGTCATCAGCTTGACGTAGTCTTTTTCCTCGCTCAAATCGTCGGTCGCGCTGACGAGGGAAATGTTTTCGAGGTATTCCCTGAGCGTCAGCGTCTCCGCCATACGCTCCAGTTCCCGGATGGAATTGAAGAGCTCCTCGACGTTTTCCGCGCGGGTCTCCGCGTCGTCGTAGGTCTCCGTGAGGTATTCCCGGTAACGGATCGCGGAAAGGAGTCGCTCGAAGATCTCCGAAACCGCGGAATCTTCATTCATTTGCGCGAGTTCCTGGAGGATCCCCCGCAGTTCCTTGAGCTTTTCCCTTGCCCCCGCCGGGATCCCGGCAATGTCGTCGCAGGCGCCGACGGCTTCGTAGAGGGAAAGCCCCCGGGCGCTCCGGGCTTCGTTCAATTTTTCGACGGTCTTGTCGCCGATTTTCCGGCGCGGGATATTGATGATCCGCTGGAGGTTGGCGTTGTCTGCGGGGTTGTTGACGACGGAGAGGTAGGCCAGCAGGTCTTTGATTTCCGCCCGCTGGTAAAACTGTGTGCCGCCGAACACCTTGTAGGGAATATTGTTTCTGAGGCAGCCTTCCTCGAAGAGGCGGGACTGGGCGTTTGTCCGGTAGAGAACCGTAAAATCCCGGTAGCGCATTCCCCGGGCCCGACCCTTTTCCACCTCGGCCAGGACCCGGTTGACCTCGTCTCGTCCGTCGGGGCAGTCAAAGAGCGTGATCAGCTCCCCGCTGGTTTTTTTCGTCCAGAGCGTCTTGTCCTTGGCGCTGGCGTTGTTCCGGATCACGTTATTGGCCGCGTCCAGAATGACCGAGGTCGAACGGTAATTTTCCTCGAGCTTGACGACGACGGCGTCGGGCCAGTCCCGCTCAAAATCAAGGATATTCTGGATATTGGCCCCCCGGAAGCCGTAAATGCTCTGATTTTCGTCGCCGACGACGCAGAGGTTCCGGTATTGAGCCGCGATTTTCTGAATGATGTCGTACTGGATCCGGTTCGTGTCCTGGTACTCGTCGACCATAATGTAGCGGAATTTGTCCCGGACCCGCCGGAGCACGTCCTCTTGACGCAGGAGCTTTTCCGTATTGACGAGGATGTCTGAAAAATCCATGGCGTTATTCTCTTTGAGGATTTTGTTGTAGCGCAGGTAAACGTCGCCGATGAGCCGCTCGTTTTCGTCAAAGTTGGCCGAAGCGGCGTTGTAATCCTCGGGGGACGTCCCCTCTTCCTTGATCCTCGAGATCATGGAGGCGAGGATGCCGTCGGTCAGGACTTTGTTGGCGGAGCGCAGTTCCTTGAGAATCCCCTTGATGACCCGTTTCTGGTCGTCCGTGTCGTAAATCGTAAAATTGGCCCCGTAGCCCAATTTCGTCCCGTATACCCGCAGGAGCCTGAGCCCGAAGGAATGAAACGTCGAGATCAAGGCCCGGTTGGCGTCGTCCCCCACGAGATCGGCGACGCGCTCTTTCATTTCCCGGGCCGCTTTGTTCGTAAACGTCACCGCGAGGATGGCGTAGGGAGAAATCCCGCAATTCCTGATCATATGGGCGATCCGGTACGTGATGGTCCGGGTCTTCCCCGAGCCCGCCCCCGCCAGGATCAAAAGGGGCCCGTCGGTCCTCAGGCAGGCTTCCCGCTGTCTGTCGTTCAGTTTATCCAAAATATTGTTTTGCATGTTCCTCCCCGGGATGTTCTATAAAAAACGCGATTTTCGCGTATCCAGCGCAGAACAAAAGTCACAAAGGCAGGAATATCCTACACCCACAATCCTACCTTAGTGCTGCTACCTTCCGGTCCTGACACGGTTCGATACAACTATGCCGTAAGAATCCCCGTTCTCTGTGACATCGTCTATTATAGCACGGATCTTCCGTTTCGTCAACAAAAGCGTCGTTCTTTACCATTTTTTGAAGAGATTTTTGAGGAGCTTCTCCCCTTCTTTGAGGTTTTCCCTGACGTCTTCCCGTTCGCTCCACTTGTCGAGGCGCTCCAGGAGTTTCGTCATCGTATCGGAATCGCTCCCGGCGAGGTTTTCGATCATATCACCGGCCTGTTTTTCCTCCCGGTCCAGCGCCGTCCCGTAGTCTTCGACGGTTTTTTGGTTGCGTTTCAACAGCGAGCGCAGGAGGTCTTCGCGGATGGCGCCGTTATTTTTCCGGATCTCGGCCAGAAGCTTTTGCGGGAGGCCGCTTTGGATCACGAGGTCCCGAGTTCCGGAATCATAAGAATAGCGTATATCGTTCAGCGTAAGATTTTCGAGGACAGGCAGGACCACTTCGTAGAGGAGCGGGATGCCGCTGTCGTTGGCGCCTTTGAGGGCGCTCTTGTCGAATTTGGGGTTCCGGACGCCTGCGCTTCCGGAGATTTTAATGTTTTGATCGGTCAGGCCCATGTCGGTGAATACCGAAAAGGATCCGCCGCGGATGTAGTTTCTGACTTCCGGCGTCTTGTCAAATTCTCCGCCGGGAACCCTGAGGGAAAGGGTCCCCTGCAGATCCCGCAAATTGATTTTTCCTTCGATGACCGCGTTATTTTTGTCTTCCCAGGCCGTGAGCCGGATCACGACGTCCGTTTTGTTTTTGGAAAGGCGGCTGGAGACGTCGTTGATTTCCCCGCTGAAGACCATGCCGTAGACCTCGACGTTGAGCAGCAGTTTTTCCACGAGGACTTCCCAGCTGTCCCTGTCCTGAAAGTCCTTTTCTCTGGCGTCCCGGACCTTTTTCAGCGATTCCCGGTACAGATAGACGAGCTCGTCAAGGTCCTTCTCGTATTTTTGCTTGAGATAGCGGCTCAAGTATTTGTCAAAGTCGGCGAGGAGTCCCTCTTCGCTGACGAGATAGTCTCTGAGACGCTTTTCAAGGTTCTTTTGATAGGCGTCCTTTGAGACGTTTTGCCGGATCAGGGCCCGGACCTGTTCTTTTTCCGCCGAGATCTCCTTCAGGAGCGCCTTTGCCTGCCCCTTGAGGCGCTCGACGTCTTCTTTTTGCAGCGACAGGAGTTTCATGGGGTTCTTGAGGTCAAGGATTCCTTCGGTTTCTTTCTTCAGCGTCTGCCAGGCTTCCCCCTGCTTGATGGCGTCTATCCTTTTTTTATAAGTTTCGCGGATCTCCCCCAGTTTTTTTTTGGCGTCGTCAAATTGCGCCGCGGCCAGATCCTTTGTCTTTTCGTTGAGCGCTTCGCCGGCGACGCCGGTCTCTCCGCCGGTCGCGACGCTCGCCGCCGAAGGCGCCGTTCCGCCTGTTTCCCCCGGCGTGAAGAGCTGTACGCCGATCAGCGAGGAATCCGTTACCGTGATCTTTTTTTCCTTGACCGAAAGCCGGTAGTTGATCTTGACTTCCCGGATCGCGGCGGCTTTGATCCTCTGATCGCCCCGGCCGGCCACGGAAATCGCCGTAGCCGAAAGATAGGATGAGAAGGGCCTGAAATCCACGCCTCCGATCTCGACTTGGCTGCCCGCCGCCTCCGTCAGCTTTTTCTCCAGCGTATATTCAAGGAGTTTGTTTCGCGCGAAATACAGCAAAAAAATCAGCGCGAGCACGATTATTCCGAGGGTGGAGAAAGTTTTTCGGATCATGGCGGAACTTCCTTTCCGGAGGCTTTCCGGGGCAACGGATCTTTTTCTCTAATTTTATCACAGCGGGCCTTGATTTTCAATGAAAACTTTCCCCTTTCTCTTGTCTTTCCCCGCGTTTTATGGTAAAATGGATCATCAAAACTTTGAACGAATTCCGGTTGCGAAAACCGGGCAGGAGATGAAGCCATGCTGGAAAAAAAATATCTGGCGCCCAACGCCATAACGGCCGCGAGCCTGTTTCTGGGATTTTTGAGTATAACGACCTCTTTCAAGGGCGAATTCAACAAATCGATCCTCTTTATCATCATTGCCATGATCTGTGACGGTCTGGACGGCAAAGCCGCCCGGAAATTTGACGCCTTCAGCGAGTTCGGAAAAGAATTCGATTCCTTCGCCGACGCCATATCCTTCGGCCTCGCGCCGGGGTTCCTGATTTACTGCAAGCTGCAGGCGGAAGTCGCCAACAGCACGATTTTGGTCCCCGTTTCCTTTCTCTACGCCTTTTGCGGCGTCATGCGCCTGGTCAAATTCAACGTGATCACCGTGGCCTCAAGCGAAAAGGGGGATTTCAGCGGTATGCCGATCCCCAACGCCGCGGCCATGGTCTGTTCCTATGTGCTGATCAGCCGTTCCCTGGAGCAACGTTTCGGCTTTCGTTTTTATGACCGGGAGTTCTTTATCGGAATCTCCCTTTTGGCGGCCATTCTCATGGTCAGCACGATCAGCTTCAAGACCCCCGAAAAGACCTTTTCGTTTATTCCCCGCAAGCTGATCCCCGTCGTCATCGTAGGGGCCGCGATAACGGCCTATTATTCGATCTTTATCCTCTCGGGGAGCTATGTGATCCTGAATCTTTACCGGCATATCCGCAACAGCTTCGGCGTCGGGGACGAGGGCGACGGAGACCTTGAGGAAGAGGAAAAAACCCCGGTCGTGGAATATTTGCCGCTGATCCCCAAAGAAAAGCCCGCTCCCGGGACCGAAACGCCGAAAGCAGCCGGCGCGTCCTCCGAACCGGCCGGAGAAAAACCCAAAGAGGAAAAGGAAAAACCGGCGGCGGAAAAGAAAAAAAGCCCGCCCCGAACCGCGAAGAGCGGCGGCCCGGGGACCGGAGCGAAAGCGCCCCGGAAGAGAACCAAAAAATAGCACAAAGAAATAGACGACAAAGGGCGTTGATTTTTTCCAAAAATGTGGTATGATAGAGCGTAAAGGGTGTTTTCGTAATAAAAGCAATTGTTAAGGAGGATCAGCATGTTCAAAAAAACTGAAATCTTGAAACGGATTACCGACGTGGGCATCGTGGCCGTGGTCCGGGCCGAGAGTACGGCGGAGGCCATACGGATATCCAAAGCCTGCATCGCGGGCGGCATCCCGGCCATCGAAGTGACCTATACGGTTCCGGGCGCCACGGAAGCCATCAAGGCCCTGAAGGCCGAGATCGATCCCGGGCAGCTCATCATCGGCGCGGGGACCGTACTTGACGCCGTGACAGCAAGGATCGCCATTCTGGCGGGGGCCGAGTATATCGTATCTCCGGGCTTTGACGAGGAGACCGCGAAACTCTGCAACCTCTACCAGGTTCCCTATATGCCCGGCTGCCTCACGATCACGGAAATGATGCGCGCCATGTCCTATGGCTGCGAGATTCTGAAGCTCTTCCCGGGAAGCGCCTTCGGACCCGACTATGTGAAAGCCGTCAAAGGGCCCCTGCCCACGGTCAACATCATGCCCACAGGAGGCGTCAGCATAGACAACATCGAAGCCTGGTTCGCAAACGGCGTCGTGGCCTGCGGCGCGGGCGGAAAACTGGCCAGCGGGACCAGCGAAGACATCACGAAAACCGCGAAGGCCTTTGTGGAAAAAATCGCGGCCCTTCGCGCCAAAAAGAAATAAAACTTCACGCAACGGGGTGATGAGGAATGGAGAAGATCGTTACCTTCGGGGAAATCATGCTGCGTCTGACGCCGCCCGAATACAGCAAAATCAACCAGACCACGAGCTTCATGGCCAATTACGGCGGCGGAGAGGCCAATGTGGCCGTTTCCCTGTCCCATTTCGGGCACAGGACGTTTTTCCTTTCGAAGCTGCCCCCCAATATTCTGGGCGATTCGGCGATCCAGCATCTGCGCGGGCACGGGGTCAATACGGACTATGTGATCCGCGGCTCCACAACCCTCGGGATCTATTTCCTCGAAACGGGCTTCGGCGGCAGACCGTCCAAGGTCATCTACAACCGCAAGCATTCGGCCATTACCCGGATCGAAGCCGAAGAGGTGAATTTTGAGGAGATTTTCCGGGACGCCACCTGGTTTCATGTGTCGGGAATCTCGTTGGCCCTCGGGGAAAAGGTCCGGAAAACGGTGCTTCTTTGCCTCAAGGCCTGCAAGGAATACGGCGTCATGGTCTCTTTCGACTTCAATTACCGCTCGAAGCTCTGGACCGTGGAGGAGGCCGCTCCCCAATACCGGAAAGTCATTCCTTACGCCGATATCGTCTTTGCCTCGGAATTTGACTGCGAGACCATATTGGGCGTCAAGGCCGACAGCGGGACGCTTCTTTCCCCCAACGAACGGCGCGGCAACCTCTTTCGGAAGACCATCAAAAAATACGGCCTGCGTTATATTTTCGGCACGGACCGGATCATCTACAGCGCCACGGAAAACAGCCTTTCGGCTTATTGCTTTTCCGAGACGACAGAAAAATATACCGATCCTATCCGCTTTAATATCTATGACCGGATCGGAGGCGGCGACGCCTTCGCGGCGGGCGTGATCCACGGCCTGCTGGAAAAGCCCGACGATCCGGCCTGGGCCCTCAATTTCGGCCTGGTCACATCCGTTTTGAAACACACGATTTACGGGGATGTTTGTGTGCTGAACGTTGAGGATATCCTCGACTACATGAAAAATTCAGGCGCCAAAGGCGTTGAACGCTGACAAAAATTCTATATCAACTGGAGGAAAACGATGATTATCGGAAAGATCAAAGATCTCAAATTATACAAAGGCCTGAGTCCGAACATTGATAAGGCGATCGATTACGCCCTTTCGACGGATCTGGCGGCCCTCGCCGTGGGAAAACAGGACATTGACGGCAAAAATATTTATATCAACCGCCAGTCCTATACGGGAAAACCCGCGGCCGATTGCGCCGCCGAAAACCACAACGACTATCTGGATCTGCAAATCGTCCTCAAGGGGACGGAAGGCTTCGGCTATGCCGATATCGGCAATCCGACGCTCAAAACGCTCGATCCCTACAACAAGGAAAAAGACGTCACAAAATACACCTGCGTCGACGAGACGGTCTACACCATGACGGAAGGCTCCTTTGCCATCGTCTTCCCCGAAGACGTCCACCGGCCCCAGATCAAAATCAACGAGGGGACCATTGAAAAAGCCGTGATCAAGATCAGGATCTGACGAGAAAAATCCGAGAGGTAAAAGACAGGAGGTAATTGAAATGGCAAAAATCATCACATTGGGCGAAATCATGCTGCGGCTTTCCTCACCGGGAAATTCCCGCCTCGTGCAATCCCAGACCTTTGACGTGGTCTATGGCGGCGGGGAGGCCAACGTGGCCGTATCCTGCGCCAATTACGGGCATGACGCTTATTTCGTGACAAAACTCCCGAAACATGAAGTCGGGGAAAGCGCTCTGACGACGCTCAGGCGCTACGGCATCCGGACGGATTATATCGCGAGGGGCGGCGAGCGCCTCGGGATTTATTTTCTCGAGTCGGGCTCTTCGGTCCGGCCTTCGAAAGTAATCTACGACAGAGCCCATTCGGCCATCGCCGAAGCGGACGAAAAGGATTTTGACTTCGACAAAATCATGGAAGGGGCGGCCTGGTTCCACTGGTCGGGGATCACCCCCGCCATCAGCGACAAGGCCTCGGAACTCACGAAGCTCGCCTGTATCGCCGCGAAAAAGCACGGCGTCACCGTATCGGTGGATCTCAATTTCCGGAAAAAGCTCTGGTCCAAAGAGAAAGCCCAGTCCGTTATGCGGCCGCTGATGGAATACGTCGACGTCTGCATCGGCAATGAGGAGGACGCGGAACTCTGCCTCGGCTTCAAGCCCGACGCCGACATCACGAAGGGAAAGACCGGCGCCGAAGGCTATAAGGGCATTTTCAAACAAATGGCCGATCAGTTCAAATTCAAATATGTAATTTCCACGCTGCGGGAATCGCTCTCGGCCTCCCACAACGGCTGGAAGGCGCTGATTTATAACGGCAGCGAATTCTATGAATCCAAGCGCTACGATCTGCTGCCCATCGTGGATCGCGTCGGCGGCGGCGACGCCTTTTCCGGCGGGATCATCCACGGGCTTTTGACTTGGCCCGACAATCAGGGAAAAGCGCTGGAATTCGCGGTAGCGGCTTCGGCCCTGAAGCATACGATCCCCGGCGACTTCAATCTTGTGAGCCTTGAGGAAGTGGAAACGCTGGCGGGCGGCGACGCCTCGGGCAGAGTGCAGCGCTGAAAAATCAAAACCATCTTGCATGGAGGCGCAAAGGCGCAGAGGAAATGTTGATCAAAAAACCCCCGGACCGGAAATGTTCGGGGTTTTTCTATTGCGTTTTTTCGGCAAATATGATATAACTTTCTTAGAGAATTTCCAAGACAAAAGGGTGTTCAGGTGAAGCATGAAAACGGTTGCGATATTCTATAACGAGCAAAAAGAGCTGGCGCGGAAGATTTACGACAGGAGTCTCGCCTATTTCCGGGAAAAGGGAATCCGGGTCGTGGGCTTGGATGAAATCGGCGGCTGTGATTTCTGCGTGACCATCGGCGGCGACGGGACGCTCCTCAGAAGTTTCCGGGCGATCAGCGAAAATGAGCGCCTGTTTGTGATCGCCATCAACGCCGGCAGTCTCGGATTTTTGACCGAGATCAAAGAAGAAGGTGTATTTTCAGCCTATGACGAATATCTTTCGGGAGATTTCCGCTGGGAAGAGCGTTACATCCTCGAGGTAACCCACGGAGACAACACCCGCTACGCCCTGAACGAGCTCCTGATTTCCAAAGACGGGGCCGCTGCCCGGGTCATCCGCCTGAAATTCACCTCGGACGGCCAGGATATGTGCGTCTACAAAGGAGACGGCGTTATCGTTTCCACGCCGACAGGCTCCACGGCCTATTCCATGTCGGCGGGAGGCCCCATCGTCAAATCGAACGCCAAAGTCATGGTGATTACGCCCCTGGCGCCGCACAACCTCAATATCCGCCCCATCGTCATCGGCGGCGACGAGACGCTGGACATCCGCTTGATCGACGAAGACAGAAAAGCGACTATTTTGATAGACGGGCATGAGGGGGAGACCGTCACGCCCTTTTCCCGGGTAGGCGTCCGTTATTCCGGAAAAACCCTGAAATTGGTTATCCCCAAGGCGCGCAATTATTACAGCGTGCTCCGGGAAAAGCTCAAATGGGGGGACAATTTATGCTGAAGGAGTTGAAGATCGAAAATCTGGCGATCATCAAGGACGTCGCCATGGCCTTTGAAGACGGGCTTGTGGTCCTGACCGGCGAAACCGGCGCGGGAAAATCCATTATCCTCAGCGGGATCAATCTGCTCATCGGAGAAAAAGCGTCTTTTGACATGATCCGGAGCGGCGAGGAAAATTTGATCGCCCAGGGCATATTCTCCCTGACCCCCGCCCAGCGGGAAGAAATCGAAAAACTGGGCATTCTGCTCTTTGATGAGGACGAGCTCATCATCCGCCGGATCTACGACAGCAGCGGCAAGGGCAAGGCCTTTATCAATGACGCCCGGGTGACCCTGAACGCTCTCAGGGAGGTCACGGTCAACCTGATCGATATTGTGGGCCAGCACGCCCATCAGATGCTGCTCAACAAAAATAACCACATCCGGCTGCTGGACCAGTTCCTCGGAGAAGAGGGGAAAAGGCAAAAAGAAGCCGTGGCGGTCCTGCATGGGCGGTATACCGACGTCCTTCGGGCCATCGGGGAGACGGAAGCGCTGCGGACGGCGTACAAAGACAAGATGGAATTATACCTGTTCCAGGCGGATGAGATCGACAGGATCAATCCGCTTTCTGATGAGGACACACAGCTGGAGGAAGAATACAAGCGTCTCTTTCACGCCGAAATGATCCGGGAAAAACTGGAAACCGGGCATATGACGCTGTCCGAGGGGGAAAGAAGCGTCCTCGGGCAGTTGCGCGCCGTCGTGCGCAGTCTCGAGAGCATCGTTTCCTGGGGCGGCGCCTACGGGGAACTCCATGAGCGCCTCGAAAGGGCCTGGTATGAGGTCGAGGACTGCGACGATATCCTGAAGACACTGGGAAGCGGCCTTGAAACCGATGACAGGGCCCTGGCCCGGATGGCCGAGCGCCTGGACGCGCTGGCGGGTCTGCGGCGCAAATACGGAGCGAGCATGGACGAGGTCCTTCAATATCGGGCGGAGATCGCGCAAAAAATAGCCGATTACGACGAAAGCGCCTACCGGATCGACCATTTGCTCAAGGAAAAGCAAGAGATCCTGAATCTCTACACCGCCGAATCGGCGAAGCTTTCGGCGTTGAGACGGCAGAAGGGCGCGGAGATCAAAAACCTGCTGGAAGCGGAATTAAAGGATCTCAATATGGGCGGAGCGAGCTTTGAGGCAAGGACCACGGAAAGCGAGCGGATGGGCCCGGGCGGAACCGACGACGTGGAATTTTTCATCTCCACGAATCCCGGCGAGGAAATGAAACCCCTGTGGCGCATCGCTTCAGGCGGGGAAGTCAGCCGGATCATGCTCGCGCTCAAAGTGATCTTTTCAAAGGTTGACAATATCCCGATACTGATCTTTGACGAGATCGATACGGGCGTCGGCGGCGAGACGATTCGCAAAATCGCCGCCAAGCTGAAAGCCATCGGAAGCCACACGCAGGTGATCTCCATCACCCATTCGCCCGTGATCGCGGCCATGGCCACGGAACAACTGCTGATCCAAAAAGAGACGGAGGGACAGAAGACACAGACGACGGTAAAGACCATAGACGGCGAGGAAAGGGTCCGGGAGATCGCGAGGATGCTCGCGGGGGAAGCCGTCACCGAAAGCGTCGTCGCCCACGCCAGAGAGCTCCTTTCGGGGGCGTGAGCGCAGGCCGGCGGGAACAAGGGGGAAGAGCATGGACCATATCTGGGCGTTTCTGGAGTACGCGAGAAATATCGGGAATATCAATGACCAGACTTTCCGGATCTACGAAAAGGACATCAACGACTTGCGGCTCTGGTTGAAAGAAAAAGAGATCGACGTAGAAAAGGCGAAAACCGAAGATCTCAACGCTTATCTTCAGCATTTGCAAAATAAATACAAGACAAAAACAGTATATCGTAAAACGAGTTCCATCAGGAGTTTTTACAAATACCTGCTTGAGCAAAATGTCATCCCGCAGATTCCCCTCGGCAATTTTCGCTTTGAGGCCGCGGCAACGATCGGCGGAAACGCGCTGAGCGCCGGGGAATACGAGACGCTGCTTGCGCAATTTCCGGATACGGAGGAAGGGCAAAGGGAAAAAATATTGACTGAATTTATCTATGAATCGGGACTCAAGAATACGGAGGTTTTTTCTTTGCAAATGAGAGACCTGCGTCGCTACGAATACAGAAATTTCCTGCTTTTGAAGCGGGGTAAACTGATCAAAAGAGATATTTCTCCCATTCTGCGGGAAGAACTCATGCGCTTCGCGGCATGTTACCCCGAAGCCGACCTCTTTGACAAAAGGACCGCGAAGGTCTACAACCGACATTTGCTGGAATACGGCTACAAAGCGGGCTTTGCCGACAACATCACGTCAAACGTGATCCGAAACAGCAAACTCCGTCACGACCGGAGCGGGGAAGAGGGAGACGGGGATTTTTTCCGAAAGCTCAAAGAATTTTATTTATCTACAAAAATAGGAGATGATCTCCGGTGAAGGCCGGGTTTATCGCCGTCGTCGGACGGCCCAACACAGGAAAATCCACGCTGATCAATAAGCTCGTCTCGGAAAAGGTCGCGATCGTTTCCGACAAATCGGGTACGACCCGGGAGAATATCCGAGGGATTCTGAACCGGGGCGGCAATCAGTATATCTTTATCGATACGCCGGGCATTCACAAGCCGAAAAATCTCCTGGGCGATTACATGACCCAAAGCGCTGTGGGCGTCCTCTCGGAAGTGGACGTGATTTTATTCGTGCTGGACGGGACGGTCCCCGTGGGTACGGGCGACCAATTTGTCATGGAGCGCATCCTTGAGGCGAAGCGGGTTCCCCGGATCATCGTCTTGAATAAAACCGACAAGCTCACGGACGCGGCGCTCATCGAAAAAAAAGCGGAAATCGAAGAAAAATTGACTAATTTTGACGGCTATATTGAAATATCTGGCAAATACGGCTTTGGACTCGACCGGCTTTTGGCCGCCGTCGATCCTTTTTTAGAGGAAGGGGTCTGCTATTATCCCGACGACATGTATACGGATATGCCCACTTACCGAATCATCACGGAGATCATCCGGGAGAAAATTCTCCTGAAGACCAGGGACGAAATCCCCCATTCCGTCGCGATTGAGCTGATTCATACGGAACAGCGGAAGAAGAGCGCCGACCTCTTTCAGGCCAACATCTACGTGGAAAGGGATTCCCAGAAGGGGATCCTGATCGGGAAAAACGGACGCATGCTCAAGGAAATCAGCACGGAGGCGAGACTCGAGATCGAAAAACTGCTCGATCATCCGGTCTACCTCGAACTATGGGTCAAAGTCAAGGAAGATTGGCGCAAAAAAAAGCCCTTCCTGAAGGAAATGGGCTACGCGCCCGGGAAAGGAACGTGAAGAAAAGCAATGTTAAAACTGTTTATTCAATATTACAAGCCCCATAAAGCCATGTTTTTACTGGACCTCTTCGTGGCCATGGTCGCCTCAATGTGCGGCCTCGTCTATCCGCTGATGACGCGGGAAATCATCAACAACGTGCTGCCCGCCAGGGATTACCGGCTGTTCATGATCTTTGCGGCGGCGCTCATGGGGATCTATCTGATCCGAATGTTCTGCAACTATTTTATGCAGTACTGGGGGCATCTCGTCGGCGTCGGCATGCAGGCCGACATGCGCCGGGACGTCTATGAGCACTTGCAGGAACTGCCGGTTCGTTATTTTGACAGCAATCAGACCGGAACCATCATGTCCCGGATCGTAAACGATTTGCAGGAAGTTTCGGAACTGGCCCACCACGGCCCCGAGGATCTTTTCATTTCCTTTGTGATGCTCGCCGGTTCCTTCGTGATTCTGCTCAGGATCAATGTGGCCCTGACCCTGATCCTGTTTATCGTGTTTCCGCTCATCGTCGCTTTCAGCATGCTGATGCAAAAACGGGAATTCGACGCCTTCCTCAAAACCCGGGAAAAAACCGGCGTCATCAACGCGAGATTGCAAAACAGCATATCGGGGATCCGGGTCTCCAAGGCCTTTGTGATCGCCGAGGCCGAAAGGGAACGCTTTGAAGAGGACAACCGGGAATATATCGACGCCCGGGGCGAAGCTTACCGGGTTATGGCCCAATTCGGCGCCGGCATGAACTTTTTTATGGACGTGCTGGACTATGTGGTCCTGATGTCGGGCGGCTGGTTTGCCTGGAACGGGAAAATCACGACCGGCGATCTCTTCGCCTATCTGCTCTATGTCAAGACCTTTACGATGCCCCTCAGACGGCTCGTCCAGTTCGTGGAGCAATACCAGAGCGGCATGACGGGCTTCAAACGCTTTTTCGAGCTGATTTCCGAAGACAGGGAAAAAGACCGGAAAAATGCGAAACCGGCGGCGATTTTCGAGGGGGAGATCGAATTCCGAGACGTCTCCTTCCGGCATGAGCAGAAAGAAGTATTGAGTCACATCTCGTTCAAGATCGAAAAAGGAAGGATGCTGGCCCTTGTGGGTCCGTCGGGGGGCGGGAAGACCACCCTATGCAACCTGATTCCGCGCTTTTATGAAATTGAGTCGGGGGACATCCGTATTGACGGCGTCAGCATCTATGACATGACGCTTTCTTCACTGAGGCGCAATATCGGCGTCGTGCAGCAGGACGTCTTTCTCTTTTCTGGGACGATCCGGGACAATATCGTCGTCGGGAAGACCGACGCCACGGAAGAGGAGATTCTTGAAGCGGCCAGAAAGGCCAATATCGAAGAATTTTTGGCCGAACTCCCCGAAGGGCTCGATACCTACGTGGGAGAACGGGGCGTGAAGCTTTCGGGCGGACAAAAACAAAGGATCGCCATCGCCCGGATTTTTCTTAAAAATCCGCCGATTTTGATCCTTGATGAGGCCACATCGGCCCTTGATAATATCACGGAGCAGCTGATCCAGAAATCCCTGGAGGAGCTCTGCAAAGGCCGCACGGCCATTGTGGTGGCCCACCGGCTCACGACGATACGGAACGCCGACGAGATCCTTGTGCTGACGGAGCAGGGCATCGAGGAGCGGGGAACCCATGAATCACTTCTTGCCGCCAAAGGGTATTATTACAAGCTCCACGGGGAACTGTAACTCATCCCTTCCGGAGAATTTCCAGCATCTTTTTGTCGCGCATGCGAACGGTTTCGGCCCCTTTGCCGCCGGACCAGTCATAGAAGCCTTTTCCGGTCTTGAGACCCAGATCTCCGGACCGGATTTTCTTTTCCAATACGGGATCGGGACCGTTGTAGTTGGCAAGGTCCGAATAGAGATAGATTGAGGAATTGTAAAAAATATCGAGGCCGCCCAGGTCCGCGGAAGTTACGGGGCCCAGGATGCTCCAGCGCAGGCCGACGCTGGCGAGGACGATCTCGTCGATTGCCTCGGGGTCGGCTATTCCTTCTTCGATAATATGATAACATTCTCTGAGGACCGCGTCCTGGATCCGGTTTCCCACAAAGCCGAGAGATTCTTTTTTGAGGGCCACGGCCTTTTTCCCGAGACGCTTCATGAGTTCGACGGTCGTTTGAACCGTTTCCGGGTTCGTGCGGGCGCCCGGGACGACTTCCACAAGGGGCATCAGGTGGGCGGGATTCCAGAAATGGGCGACGACAAAGCGTTCGGGATGAACGAGGACGCTCTGGATTTCCGTGGGACTCAGGCCCGAGGTATTCGTAGCGAGAATGGCGTTCTCAGACACGGCTTTTTCAATGTCGGACCAGACCGCCTGCTTTACGGCTACGTCCTCGACGATGGATTCGATCACAAAATCCACGTCGGCAAGCTCCGCGTAAGTCGTCACTTTTTCGATATTGGCGATGATTTCTTCGATATGGTCAACGGGGATGATTCCGGCCTCTGCGTAGGTTTCAAGCCCGGAGCGGATTTTCCCGAAGGCCCGGGCAAAAGATTCGTCGCTGCGTCCGAAGAGTTTGACCCGGTAGCCGTGCATGGCGAAGAGCATGGCCGTCGCGTATCCCATGGTTCCGGTCCCGATATTGCCGATGATCTTGATGTTTTCGAGTTTTTTCATAAAAGCCTCCCGCAAAAGTTTTTTTCTCATTATCCATGATAGCATATTTCAGGGGAAACGTCAACGAGGGAAGGCGGGCGCTTAAGCCAGCGTAAAGACCGGCTTCAGCTTTCCGACCGGCTTCCCGTGGTCGTTGCGGTTGTCGGGTTCGGTAAATCGGGCGTAGCCTGTGGCCATATTGCGGATGGGCATGGCGTGGACCGGAACGCTGCAGTGCTTTCCCGAGCCGTCCGCGACGACCGCGCAACCTCTGTGCCGCGATTCCACGACATCCCCTCTTGTCACGTCCACAAGCGCAACATCCATAGTACAGCCTCCTTTGATCGGTAGAAATGATGGTTATTTAATCTTACCGCATGATCGGGGGCTTTGTCAATAAGGAAAAAGGGGGGCTCGCGGAATAATAGGATACCGACATACCGGTTGTAAGGATTCTGCTTGACCGGCAGTCGGTTTTATGCTACACTGTATTTACAAGATATCATGTATGGCGAGGGGGAAAAATGAAATCCATCAATATCCGGTTGAATGAAGATTTGCTGGCAGACCTTAAACATATTGCGGAAACTTATCACGAAACACTCAGCGGGCTGGCCCGGACTGCGCTTGAGAAAATTGTGCAGGAAAGGAAAGCGGATTTTTATTATCGATTGATGAATGTGCCGGAATGCTCCAAAGAAGAATCCGAAGAATTGCTGGAAATCTTGAATTCCATGACAGAAGAAGAATTGAAAATCGCTAAGGTTAAGAGCGTGATATTCTAAGGCATACTCCGCTTGAGAATCCGTTCCTTCAGGTTTTTATTCCGGGTATCCCAAAATTTGGAAATAATTGTTTTTGCACTGTATGCCGGAAATCGTGGTGATATTTATAAAAAGCTGTAAGCCCATGAAACAGGGCGCTTTCTTCAATCACTGATATTTTTTTTGCCGAATGCCTGAGGATTAATGCACGCAGCAAGTTTAAAAAGAGGTGAATGCGATGCCAAAAGAAAAAAATACGATGAGTAAAAAATTTATGGGCTGTATGGATTGGCATAAAGACAAGACTTGGTACATATATGATCCAAAAAAGGACACCTATACTTTGACTGAAAGTGCCCCGCCAAACGCCATCGAAGCATTTGAACTCTACAAAATAGTGAACAAAAAATACTATGAATGATCAATTCTCGGACTCGCTAAAAAAGCGGAGAGTCTTTCTTTCCTGTCAATGAGATAAAAAGATTTTCGCCGGATCACCCATCGTAGCATTTCTGGAATGACCCGGCGTCATAAAAATTAGGAAGATAGGATAGCTTAGTTGAGTGCTGCGAGAATTTCCGGAACGATTTTATACAAGTCTCCGACAATTCCATAGTCCGCGACTTCGAAAATTGGCGCGGATTCATCCTTGTTGATGGCCACGATCAGTTTGGAATTTTGCATACCTGCCAAATGCTGAATCGCGCCGGAAATGCCGCAGGCAACGTAAATATTGGGTTTGACTGTCGTCCCGGTTTGCCCGACCTGATAGGCATGGTCAATCCAGCCGGCGTCTACGGCGGCTCGTGAACTACCGATTACTCCGCCCAACTTATCCGCAAGTTTCTTAAGCAATTCGAATCCTTCCGGTTTCCCCAGACCCATGCCGCCGGAGACGATAATTTTCGCATCCGTCAAAGAAACGGCTTCTTTCAATGTTTTTACAATATCGATTACTTTTGTACGAATTTCATCTTCCGCAAATTTTACAGGAAGTTGGATGATTTCTCCGGTACGTCCTTCCTTCTTTGCGGCTTTCTCCATTACGCCGGGCCTGACCGTTGACATTTGCGGTCTGTGATTCGGGCAGACAATCGTCGCCATCAAATTTCCGCCGAATGCCGGGCGGGTCTGTCGGATTTTTTTGTCTTCAGGATCAATTTCAAGTTTGGTGCAATCAGCAGTTAACCCGGTACCTGCCTTGACTGCCAGGCACGGCCCCAAATCGCGCCCGATATGTGTAGCGCCCAGAAGTACGATCTCCGGCATATACGTTTCCACCGCCTCGTTGAAGACTTTTGTATAGGCGTCTGTCCTGTAGGTAGCCAATTTGGGATCATCTGCCAAATACACCTTATTCGCTCCATAAGCGAAAAGTTCATCAACAAGCGCGCCGACATCTTCGCCGAGCAATACGGCCGCAAGTTCACATCCGATTTCATCAGCCAGTTTTCTGCCTTCGCCCAATAATTCGATGACTACCGGCATGAGCTTTTTATCTCTTTGTTCAGCGAAAACCCAAACGCCATGATATTCGCTCAAATCTTTTTTCACTTTTGCCGCTTCCGTTTTTTCAATGGCTTTGAAAGGACATTTCTCTACGCATACGCCGCACTCAGTGCAGGCGGAATTTATTACAGCCAGTTTTCCTTCCATGGTGATTGCTTGAAAGGGGCAATTTTTTACGCATATTGTGCAACCTTTACATTTTTCATTAATGATAACAACAGACATAACCGTCATCCTCCTTTGCCTGTATGACTGCCGGTTCCGAAAAGGCGTATACCCTCCCGAAAGGTTCGGCAATTCTCTCTACAAATAGTGCTTTTCCTTTAGTCCTGACACCAGCGATTCAGCCATTTCTTTCGGCGTACCTTTGAGAATTTCGCCTTTTCCTTTGGGAGGCGGCGTAAAGGAACGGAATACTTGTGTGGGGGAGGCGTTGAGTCCGCAATCTTTCGGGTCAAGCCCCACAGCCAAATGATCCCAGACAGGAATGTCGGTTTTGTAGGCTGCTTCAATTTTATCAACCGTCATATACCGGGGTTCATTCAGCTCTTTTACCGCCGTCAAAACGCAGGGAGTTTTTACTTCTATCATTTCGTATCCGTCTTCCAGCATTCGCTTTACAATGGCTTTTCCTTTTTCCAGCTTGACTTCGCTGACGTATGACACCACCGGCAGATCAAGACGCCAAGCCGTTTGCGGTCCCACCTGCGCCGTATCGCCGTCAATTGCTTGGCGACCTGCAAAAATCAAATCCACATCGCCGACTTTTTTGACCCCCGCCGCCAATGTAGTAGAAGTGGCGCAAGTATCGGCTCCGCCAAAGGCCCGGTCACTCAAAAGATAAGCCTCATCCGCTCCCATGGCCAGGCATTCCCGCAGCATATAAACTGCCTGCGGCGGTCCCATACTCAAAACGATCACTTTGGAATCCGGATTCGCGTCTTTGATCTGCAACGCCGCTTCCAACGCGTTTGCATCATCCGGATTCAGAATACTGGGCACGCCGTCCCTGATTAACGTACCTTTTACAGGATCAATTTTGACTTCGTTGGTATCCGGTACTTGTTTTACACAGACCAGTATTTTCATGTTCATTCCTCCTATTTTTTCAGTAATTTCCCAGAGATCACGATTCTTTGCACTTGACTTGTACCTTCATAAATCGTGAACACACGACAATCGCGGTACATCCGCTCAATCTTGTAATCCTTGATATAGCCATAGCCGCCATGGATTTGCAGCGTCTTTGCAGCAATTTCATTGCATACCTCTGAAGCAAACAATTTCGCCATGGACGCGCTGAGCGTGGTATCCTGATTGGCGTCGAGCAAATAGGCCGTCTTGTAGACCAGTTCTTTCGCCGCTTCCAATTTCGTCGCCATATCGGCGATCATGAAGCTGATCCCTTGAAAATCCGCAATCCTTCTTCCGAATTGTTTTCTTTCTTTGGCGTATTTTACCGCTTCATCCAAACAACCTTGGGCAAGCCCAATGGATTGTGCCGCTACGCCTAAACGGCCGGTATCCAGAGTCTTCATCGCATTGATGAATCCCTTTCCTTCTTCCCCAAGCATCTCGGATTTGTGCACGCGGACGTCATCAAGAATAATATCGCTGGTTGCGCAACCGATAAGCCCCATTTTATGCTCCGGCTTCCCACAGGAAACCCCCGGCAGTTTCATATCGACGATAAATGCGCTGATGCCTTTTATCCCTTTATTTCGCTCTGTTTTCGCGTATATTACCGCGTATTCAGAAAGCGGCGCCATTGTTATGAACGTTTTTCGACCGTTCAGCACATAATAATCCCCGTCTTTCTGGGCAAACGTCGTCATCGCCGCCGGATCGGAGCCAGCCCCCGGTTCTGTCAGCCCGAAACAGAGTTTGTATTGCCCGGTTACGATGGGGCGCAGGTATTTTTGTTTTTGTTCTTCGGTTCCCGAGAGCAAAAAAGGTCCACCCGAAAGAGAATTTGCCGAGGAGACATAGAGGCTTGCTACAGCGCTTACGCGAGTGATTTCTTCTATGACAACCGCATAGGATCTCGCGTCTGATCCCTGTCCTCCGTATTCTTTTGGAATTTTGATTCCCAAAAGGCCGATTTTGGCCATTTTTTGATATATCTCTTCCGGAAAAACCCCACTTTCTTCAGTCTGATCCAGCACATCTTTCGTGAGCTCTTTTAGAGCAAAGTCTCTGGCCAATTTTCTGACCAGGGCATGTTTTTCTGTCAAATACATATTATCCTCCTGTACAAATTCGCGATGGTCAGCCGAATCGTATAGATTCAGGCTACGACCGCTCGTTAATTATTTATCGCCTATTTTGTTGATGAAAAAACTTGTTAGCAAACCCAGCAAAGAAGAAGCCAGTAAAAGAGTAAACACCATCGGATAGCTACCGCTTCTGTCGAGTATTTTACCGGTCACAGTAGCCATTGATGACGCAAATAAGAGCATTGTGTTGACAATACTGAAATTGGTCGCAAAATTTTTCTTGCCGTATGTTTGCGCAATGAACCCGCTCGTGAGGGGCGGCATAAATCCATAGGAAATTCCCACAAGAATCAGCCCCAGGGAATTGAGCGCCATATTTCTTGTCCAGGCTGACCAAAGGCAAATCCCGTTCGCGATTACGCAAATTGTAGCGGCAAGCGGCAATGTTTTCTTCTTGCCGAGCTTATCGTACAAAATGCCCGAAAGAATGCGACCGAATCCATTGCTAACAGCCAACATCCCGGCAAGCGCCACCGCAAAACTCTCCGGAGCGCCTGAAAAAACCGAAAAGTCTTTGGCGAAGCTGATAACACTGTTCCCGACGCAGGCAATCAGAATAGAGAACACATAAAACAACCAAAATGAGGCTTTTTTGAGTGTTTCTGACACGCTGAGTTCGTCGCCTTGCGCTGAATCAACGGTATTCTTTCCGGCGCTGATTGAAACCGGCCGGATGATAATTGCACAAATGGCGATAACACCTGCGGTCGAAGCGGCAAGATATCCGAAAAAGGATCGCCAACCAATCGAAGAGAAGAGTATTCTGGCTGCGGAACCGACGAGCAGGCTACTCGCGCCAAATCCCATCATCAAAACGCCGGAAGCGCCCGCTCTGTGATCCGGAAACCATCCGATCACACAGGAAATCACTAGACTGTATACGGCGCCGATGCCTAGCCCGCACAGTCCCCCATAGGCGATATAAAGTGAAACAACACCTCCGCTTCGCAAACGTGAGACCATGAAGTATCCGATTCCGGCGAGCAAGGCTGATCCGATCACTGTCCAGTGAAAACCCAGCTTTTTCTGGATGAGACTGCCGATTACGCCTCCGATACAGAAACAGCACATCAAAACTGTAAAATTAAGGCCAAGATCTCCCGCACTCCAACCGAATTCCCTTGAGAACGGCTGCTTTAGAACCGACCAAGCGTAAATTGATCCTGCGAACAGCATAATCACAAAGCCCGCCAAAAGAAACCACAGACGCCTGTTGAGATTGGATTCACCGGCAGTTGGCCATTGTTCTACCGATTTCATATTTTCGTTCATATTCCCTCATTAATCAAAAGATTGACATTTTTTACAACTTGTATTCTTGTAGACAAGCATGATCGGGTAAAAGGTTGCGCGAGCGCGCAACCTGTTTATCCAATATTTCTTATCCGATTCTCTTACAATCCGTGACATCTCCTGCGGCGATCATGGCTTCGACCTGCTCAGTGCTGTAACCCATGGCGCTCAGCACAGTTCTGGTATCTTCACCCAAGAATCTTGCCCGCTCATACGGAGGCAATTCTGTTTCCGTAAAAGAGACGGGAGGTCTGACCATCGTCCTTTTGTTCCCGTTCGGGAATTCTACTTTTGTCAGAATATCCGCTTCCCATGCCTGTTTGTCATTCAACAGCTGATTCCAGGTCTGACAAACGGCGTAGGGCAGATCCGCCTTTTTCATGAGATTCTCCACTTCCTCAAGGGTTCTCTTCCCGACTTCGTCGTGAAGGAGATCATAAAATTCATCCAAATGGCTCTGCAAATTGGTCTGCGGGAAAAAGCGCTCATCGTTTAACAAATCCTGTCTGCCCAATGCTTCCATAAAGATCGGATAATAGAAATCATATCTCGTCATGCCGAATTGCACCCATTTTCCATCCTTTGTCTTATGCGCCACCTGAAATTGATTCGCGAAGCCCCTTCTGCTGATCGGCCATTGCGTGGAAACATCTCCATACTGATTGCATTGCAGGTAAAGCGCCACGTCCCATACGCCGGCATGAAAGAGACTGGCGATGACCTGATCGCCTTTTCCGGTCTCTCTTGCTCGATACAATGCCGCCAATATTCCGCTGGCCAGATACAACGAAACCTGATGATCGCCAAATCCGGCTACAGGCAACATGGGAGAAGAATCAGTATCATACATGGCCCCCATAATCCCTGCGCGGGCAAAGAATGCGGTGTAGTCGAAACCAGGCAAATCTTTGTCCGGTCCTTTTTCACCATATCCGCTGACCAAACCCATGACCAACTTGGGATATTTTTTCTTCAGTGTATCGTAGTCCAATCCCGCTCTCTTCAACGCTGGTTGACGCCAGTTTGTGATAAACACATCGCTTTGGCTGATCAGATCCTCCAGAATTTTTCTGCCCTTTTCTGATTTTGTATTCAGCGTGATGCATTTTTTTCCGGTATTTTCCAGACAAAAGGACGTATCTTCCTGATCACCAAATGGGCGCCCTTCATTAACCGCAGTATACCGAAGCGGGTCGCCCGCCGGCGCCTCCACTTTTATAACTTCCGCTCCTAGGTCCGATAAAAATCTTGCACAGCAGGGGCCTGCAATAAATGTCGCCAATTCTACTACTTTGATTCCTTCCAATGCACGTTTACACTCACTCATTATTTATCACCTCTTTATAATTAAAACCTAAGCTTTGCTGGATTTGGTATCGCATTTTGTTACGACAAAATGAATAATATACGGTATCATGATAACCGGAAATGCCAACCAGCCAAGAATTGAATACCCTTTGCTCACCAACGGAAGCAACCCGAATTGCGCTACCGAGAAACCGACAATACTCAAAATTGCGGTCGTGATGATTACTTTGGAATCGGGTTTGGCGTTGGGATCATAGTTTTCATCAATCATCTTACAAACGCGAGTCGTTCCGGCCGCAACCATATTGACCGCTGTGGATACTGCTCCGAGAATGATCAGAATCGAAATGACCGGTTTCAGAACACTGCCTCCGACGCCTTGATTTACCAACAAAAGCACTGGCAAAGCCGTCGTCTTATATTCCGGCAAGCCGATAATCGCCAGCAATCCCAAAGTAGAAAGAAAGATCATCAGACTGTTTACGACAAATCCCAGGAAAAATGTGAACCAGGCGTCTTTCGGCTCTACCAGAACGCTGCAATGTTGTGAATGAATTGCCGGAGAAGAAGCGATCTGGAAAGCCGCATACACGATCATGCTCCAGATGGCAGGCCACGCAGGTTTGCTTTCAGCGGATAAAACGCTGATATTTGATGTGATGCTTCCCCACAAAGTCACAATGTTGGGAATGAATACCACCAACAAACCCGCTACGATAAGCACGGAAAGGAGAACTGCCACGCGTCGGACAATGGCCGTACCGTAAATGGCTACGAAAAAGATGAAGAGACCTACAACCGCCGTGCAGGCAAGATAGGGAATGCCGGTCAAGGCAGAAAGCGTGGCGCCTCCTGTGGAGAACGCTACGGCCGGAACCACCAGCAGAACAAACACATAGACCAGTTCAAACAAGAAAGAAAATACCGGTGAATATTTGCCGTAAAAACTCTTGTTGAAGCTGCGATAGTCATAAGTGTTATGCTTTCTCCCATAATATGCGATATAGGCGTTGTATACGGCACAGATCGCCTGCGCCCCGATGCAGGTAAATAGACATAAAATTCCGTAGTTGATAAAATAGCTTTTCAGTTGGGCTCCGGACGCAAATCCACCGCCAAATTGCGTTGTAAACCAAACGAAAGTAATCCCGAATGCCGCTGACCATTTGGTACTCTTTTCCATTTTTCATCCTCCTTGATATTGTCTTGACTGAAAATACAGTGTAATCATTATTGATACTATCGTATTCTATTGCGGACTCTGTTTCGAAAGAATCGTCTGCACAGTTTCCAATATTGTTCTTGCTTGTTCATAGTTCACCATTTGCCGGTCAACTTCGATGAGCGTTGATAATATGTTTGCCTCTTCACAGGCTTTTTTGATCAACGGATAATCGAATTCCTCGGGGTCGCAAAATTTAGTCAGAATGACAATTACGGCTTGGGCTTTTGTCGCTTTGGCTTTTGAGACAATCGTGGCAATTCGTTCCTTCTTGGCATCGTAGAGGACAGAACAGTTATTCATATCGGCAAATTTCTTTGCCAAGCGGTCAAGGCCGGTCTCGCCGTCAACCGCATCTTGCTGGTATTGCCTGCTTTCAGCTGCCACGTCGTCCGCGACGATTTGCATATTATATACATCGAGGTAGCTCAGAAAATCCGGATTGTCCGCGAGTATACCCGAAGTCAAAACTCGTATTCTTCCCTTTTTCGGTTCATTTTCTTTCAAGGCCGCAATCAGCTTTTTTACCAGGAGCGTATGCTCTTCCTTTCTCATAAAATAAGCGCTCTTGAAAATATCGCTCCGCTGTACGGCGCTCACTTCTCCGTGAACGGCCAAAAGTTCCGCCAATTCTCTCATTACCTGGTTGTGTTCATTGTATACCGCAAGTGAAGCTATCAATTTTTCATCACTGAAAGTCTCGCCGGTCACCTTTTCCAAATCGTCGATGACCCGCTGATAGCCTGCTTTTGTAAATGCAATCCCGAAATCTGGTTTTCTGTTTTGCGGATATGTCATCGGGATAAAAGGAATGTCGGGTACGGCATATTTCCAGTTTTGCCCCAGGGTTTTCAAGCTGTCGCAAAGACTGGGAATAATAATCGCAGAAACGCCTTTATAGCTACCTTTAATGCCCAGTTCCAGAATGCTCTGAACGATCGAGCAGATAAAGGTCGGAAAGTATGTTTTTGCTTCCTGCAATTGCATGTCCGCGCCCCAGGCCCCCATTGGGACAAGGTCCATAGAGTGGACAATTTCTTCGGGCGTATAGACAGGAGCAACCAAAATGACTTTTTTCCCGGCGCCAAGATAATTATCCAACTGTTGCTTTGGATTTTGCGCCACTTTGCTGAATTCATCCAATATCACTTTCAGATTCATCTGGCCGCCTCCTTTTTTTGCTCCATGATTTCCATCAAACCTTGCACTCTGGTGTTGTACTGCGCTTCAGAAAAGTTCCTCGGATCCGCCTGATCACCGTCAAAGCTGACAACCGGGATTCCGCAGGCCGCACCGATTTGGCGGCTCATTTCCGCCATAAATCCGCTCCAAAGCTTGCAGGAACGATTTGTGTGCACAAGGAGACCCTCAACATGGTTTTCTTTACAGAGTTTGATCCGCTTATCCCTCGAAAGTTCCAAATTAATAGCGTTCGGAACCTTGGAGTAGGCGGCGCACATACCGTCAAAATCATCATAGATAAACCCGAAAGCGTCGGCATAAATTGTTGTGACCATGTTGATGCCTCTGTCTTTCAATCCTGTAGCCGTGGCGCGTAACCAGGGCCAGCAGGCGATGCCCTCAAACATAATGCGGTATTTTTCTTCGCCGCGAAATGTCGAGACGCCTTTTTCATGATTTTCCTTATACTCTTTCAGCAAAGTTTCCATGGCGTCGACCGCTTCGTCTTTACCGCGGGCGGTAACCATAACCGCCATATGGTTCAGGAGATCAAAACCGTTGAAGGGGGATGGCGTGTAGCATGCGCAGGATGTGGCGTCAAGCCAGGCGCGACTTGTTCTCCCCGAGCGTTCTTTCACTTTCTTGAAGTTTTCATCATCCCATTTTTTTCCTGTCAATTCTTCCAGTTGATGGATCGCGGCCCAAAACTGCTCTCGTACATAGGCGATTTGCGCCGGAGAAACTTCATAATCAGGATTAAAGGGAATATCAATCAAGATCATGGGAATGTCCAGTTCCTTTGACAGGTTTTCATACCATTTGATCATGCAGTTGCATATATTGTTGCAGCAAAGTAAAAAATCAGGCATAGGGACGTCCTGTTCCGGAGCTTCCTTGATTTTCGCGTATGCAAGACTGATTCTTGCATAGGCGCAGATATCGTTGGAATATCCGTCGGCCTCGCTGATCTCGCAAAGTCTTTGACCCGCGCCGCGAGCTGCAATAGCAGCAGCCTGGTTTTCCGGATAACATACCTTCAGTCCCAGCGTCTCGGGTATTTCCACCGGGAAATTACTGGAACACCAACCGATCTTTTCGCCCCGTTCTTTGGCCAGTTGCGCCTGTGTATACGCGTCGGCCGCAATATTACCAAGTTTCACTTTTGCCGAATTGGGATCCGGCGCCTCCCTGCGCGGTTTTTTTTCTTCTGCCATATCGTGTGCCTCCCTTTCTCAAATAATTGACTGTTTATTTAATCGTCTGCTGTTGCCGTGACGCCTATGCACAAAACAAACTCATTGATTATGCCGGAGACAGAGCTGGTCAATTTTTTCTTTTGCCTCGATCTTTAATTTTTGAACGTCGATTTTTCCGTTTCCTTTCAAAGGAAACTCTGAAAACCTCAGGATATACTTGGGGATTTTATAATCGGCAAGTTTAGATTTCAAAACTTTTCGAATACTTTCTTCGGCAATCTGCGCTCCGTTTATGCACGCGACAACATCCTCCTGCACAACCGGAGATGGGATACCGAATACTTTGACTTGCTCTATGCCGTCAATTCCGATAAGGGCTTCTTCGATTTCGAGAGGGGATATGTTTTCACCGCTTCGAATGATGATCTCTTTTTTTCTTCCGGTTACATAAAGATTTCCTTTTTCATCAAGGTAGCCCATATCTCCCGTACGGAGCCATCCTTCTTGTGTGAAAGCTTCCTGTGTTGCCTTTTCGTCATTGTAATATCCGGTCATGACGTGATATCCCTTTATCTCTATTTCACCGGTTTCATGAGCTTTACATTTTTTTCCTCCGTAATCGCAAATCTGGAGAGACAGATGCTTCATAGGCTTCCCTACGGATTTTGCCTTGATTTCCGGAGGATCGTCATAATCGGAAAAAGTAATGCTGGGCGCCGCTTCGGTTTGACCATAAGATTGCATCAAATGCGGTACTGGCAATTCCCTTGAAATTGCCAGAAAATCTGATTCATACACTGTGGAACCTGCGATAATTCCGGAACATAACGAGCTCAAATCATACGATTTGCGGGTATCGCTTTTTAAAATCGCGAGGTACATGGTCGGAACCCCATTCAACACCGTGCAATGATATTTTTCGACGGTTTTCATTACATCAACCGAATGATAACTATCGGTAAAATGCAAGCTGCCCCGATGAACGAATGAAGCAAACAAACCTGTGGACAATCCGAAACAATGGAACAGGGAAAGCGGAAGACAAACTCGGTCTGAATCATTCCAACGGAGAATTTCCGTGGCCTCCCTGGCAACATTAATCATCTGGAAATGGGTCATCGGCACAGCTTTGGGTAAACTGGCGGTTCCCGAAGTGAATAGAAAACTTGCCAGATCCGTCGGGCGTATATTTTTTATACGGTTTTCAACCAAAGTGTGTTCCTCTTTGGTCAGTGTCCCCATTATCCTCAATTGATTGACGAGTTTTGCGAAATCATCTTGTTTCGTTTTAAAAGAATGGACATAATCTATGATATTCCGGGTCTTTTCCAGTTCCTCTTCTGTATATGTGGGATTGATCAGAACGGGAACTGCGCCGGCCTTGAGGATAGCAAGATAAGTAACCACCCAATATACTGAATTTCTTCCGATTATGGCCGCCGCATCCCGGGGGTTCACTCCACGAAGGCAGATTTGATACGCCATCATATCGGACAGATCATTGATTTCTCTCCAGGAGTACTCTCCTGTGGAATCTGTGATTGAGATTCTCTCACCCGTATTTTCCAACGCTTCAAAAAATTGATCCAAGATTGTAATAGCCTGTAATTCCGGCATAGTTACCTCCTTAAAAGCGCTGTAAGCCCACCGCATACTTTGTTTTGTAGAACGCTTGTGTGCATGTATACATGTACACATTCCTAACAACACTATAGCACTTCATCGACAGATTGTCAAGGAATTTTTAAGATTTTATTTTAATTTTTGTCATATTTATATCTTTTGAGTGCTTATTTGGGGCGATAAGTTCTAAAACAAACCATTTTAATATGATTAATTTCGTTTTTTGAACAATTGATCATCGGACAAAAAAATAAAGCTATTTTTGACAATAGCTTTATTTGAGAGTTTATGATTATCGTTGTACTTTAGCAGTTCAACCAGGTTTTTTATCTTATCCTGTTATTACCGGTGCTTTTTCAGGATAAAAGTACTGCGGGTAGTCTTTTTTGAAGTCTTGGTAGTAGCGATAGCTTGTATCCAAGTGCATATGCAGGATAGCCTTGGCGCGTTCTCCTTTTTTTTCAAGAAGCGCCGAGATCAATTCGCGATGTTGCTTGCAAATCTCTTCATAGCGCTCTTTAGTACGTACTTCGAGGTTACGCCAACGTAGAAAATGGATATAAGTGTCGCCGAATAAGCGCATTACACTGGCATGACCGGCCGCCTCCAGCATGCAATGATGGATTTCGCTGTCCAAATCATAAAAGTAGGCATAGTCTTCTTTCTCGAGGCAGCTTTCCATTTTTTCCGCTTTCTGCAACATCTCTTTCGCGATCAACGCGCATTTCTTGTCGTCCGCCATGATGATGTCGATGACCTTTTGCTCCATGGATTCCCTTAAAAAGATGATGTCTTCGATCAACCCGATATCAATTAAACTGACAAAAGTTCCTCTTTGAGGATACACATCGACCAGTTCACGTTCCTTCAAGCGTGTAATAACCGTTCTTATGATATTTCTGGAAACCTCATAAATGCTGCAAAGCGTATTCTCAAACAAAGGATCGCCTGGCATATACACCAATTTTTCAATCTTCATGCATAAATCTGCAAAAACTTCATCGTTGCTGTAAAAATGCTTTTTTGTCATGCTTCACATCCTGTAAATTAGTCTGATCGCAAATCTATTTTAACACATAATTTTAATTTCTTCAAGGTTTTGAATTCAGAAATTCTTCCTGAACTACATAAAATCACATCTCAATATTTTTCCAGTTGACGAGAGAGATATCCGATACAATGCCATTTTCTCCGGTATAGAAAATCTGCCCCGGCAGAATCCGGATTTCCTTTTTCCCGATGTAAGCCTTGAGAAATTTCGTAAAGTTTTTAAGATAATCCGCATGAAATCGACTCCCCGCTTTGATTTCAACAGGAAGCAAGCCTTTTGTCCCGAAATCGACGAGCAGATCAATCTCCGTCGTGCTGTTTTCCCTGTAAAAATAGAGATTATTCCGGTAGTGGCCATGATTAACCAGTTGCTTTACGACCTCGAGAACGCAGAGGTTTTCAAATAAACCGCCCACGAGATAGTGGGTCTGCACTGCTTCCCAACTCGAAATCCCCAACAGATAGCACGCAAGTCCGGTGTCGGTAAAATATATTTTTGCGGATTTCGTCAGCCGCTTTCCGATGTTGCTGTGCCAGGGAGGCAAACGGTAGATCAAGTAACTCGCTTCCAGGATGGAAAGCCAACCGATGGCGGTTTTTACAGAAATCCCCGTATCATTGGCCAGCGACTCATAATTGATCAACTGACCGATTCTTCCCGCCAGAAGACCCAGAAACCGGCGGAACAGACCCAGATCATGAATATTTTTCACGCTCCGCAGATCCCTTTCCACGTAAGTCGCTATATATTGGCCATAGTACAAACCCGGATCCATGTGTCCGGTATACAATGCGGGGTAGAATCCTCTCCAGATCTGCTCGTACACATTTTCCGGAAGGAGTCGTACCTCGGCCAACTCTCTGAGCGAGAAGGGCAAGAGAACTTGATAAGCAGCCCTTCCGGCCAGCGACTGACAGATTTTTTCAGAAAGCAGAAGATTTTGGGAACCGGACAATATAAAATCTCCGGCAATATTTCGATCGTCCGCTGCAACTTGTATTGCGGAAAGCAATTCGGGAATACGCTGCACTTCGTCCACAATGACGCGTGTATTTTGATTGGAAAACTGCATGGGGTCCGCTTTGATCACGTCATAAACCCGTAAATCTTCTAGATTCACGTATTTTCGGTCCGGAAAAGAATTCTTCAGGAGCGTCGTTTTACCGGCCTGCCTCGGACCCGTAACAGCAGTCACGCGGAAATTGTCTTGTAATTTTTCGATTTGTTTTGAAGCTGCTCTTGGAATCATCATAATACCAAGTATAGCATATATTTTTATGAAAATCAAGAAGTCAATTACCGGATTTGCATAAAAATGTTGAAAACGCCATATTTTGGCTGTTGCATGTGGAAAATTGAACGCTCAAACTCATCGGGAAAGCGTGGTTTCTGTCGGACTTTTATTTCCTTGAAATCGCTTGACAAGCGGGGAGAAAGGCTCTATAATGGGAATAGCAAATTAACGCGGGGGGCGAAATGGCAATACAGAAAATTCTGACACTGCAGGGAATCCTTTTTTTGCTGGTTCTGACCGGCATTATCCTCAAATGGACCGGACTTTTTCCCGAAGAGGGGAAGGCAATCCTGACCGACATCCTGATATACGTTTTTCTTCCGGCCAATATTGTCGCTTCGTTTCTTGTCACCTTCAACGCTAAAATTTTGATTCAACTGATGGTCGTTTTTCTCTTGGGCGTATTTCAACAAGTCAGTTGTCTTGTGTTCAATCGTTTTGCCTGGAATCACTTGGATATCGAAGAAAAAAAGGTGTTGCAATACTGCACGCTCTGCTCAAATTCCGGGTTTATTGGGCTATCAATTATCGGCGATATTTTCGGCGCCCAAGGACTGATGTACGCCTCCGTGGGGACTATCCCCCAGGCAATTACGACGTGGTCCGCGGGGATTTCTTATTTTGAGAAAGGGCAAAATACCCGGGAAGTGATCAAGCGGGTCGCCATTCACCCGGGCATTATTGCCGTCTACCTCGGTCTTTTCTTTATGTTGACAGGCATAAGACCCCCGGTTTTCGTTTCCAATACGCTTCGTATGATGGGCGCTTGCACGCTTCCGGTTTCCATGATCGTTATCGGCGCCGTACTTGGCGAGGTAACGGATATAAAGTCGATGCTAAGCGGAAAAATTTGGTATTATACAATTATTCGGCTCGTATTTTTACCGCTGATCGTCTTCATAACCGGCAGAATCTTCCATGTCGACAAACTCTTAACGGGAATCATCGTTCTCGTAGCTGCTATGCCGGCTGCCAGCACAGGCGTCCTCTTTGCGGCCAAGTATAAAAGCGACTACATCTTCGCGACAAAATGCGTCGTTGTGACGACGGCCCTGTCCCTGATCACAATCCCGCTCTGGTGCCTCTTGCTGTAAGCGCTCCGGCAGTTTTATTTCGCCGCTTTCTTTTTCTTCTCTTCTTTCGCCTTTTTTCTGCTCGTCACGAGAAGGGCGACCAGCCCGCCGATAATGCCGCAGACAACCGGTCGCGAGAGCGGGTTCCCAGTGGTACGGGCGCCGTATTCATAGCCTTTGGAAAAGGTGAAGGATGCGAAAACGGTTTTTTTGAAGGCCTCGACGTCGGGATCAGCGCCGTCTTTACCGGGAAAATAGATTGTCACGAGCGTTCCGCTCCCGCAGGCGGCCAGGACGGTTCCGCTGGCTTTCGCCTTGTTTTTAAATTCATAGGAAGCGGGAAACAACACCATTTTTCTTTTGTCATCGACAACGGGCGTTCCGACATTGGCGCTTTCCAAGGTCGAAAAGTCCTTTTTCATTTCCTTCGTGATTTTATCCATATTCCCGTAGTCTTTCAGAAAATCTTTCCAGACGACTCTTCCTTTAATGATGTTCACGGTAACCATGGCTTGCGGCGGATTTTCGCTTGTTTTCCGGAATCCCGTCGCGATTCCCGGTCCCTTCGCGCCCGTCAGGCTCTGCATGCTCGCGTTAATCTGCCGGATTGTCGCAGGCGGAATTTCCTCCCAGCCGGGCGGAATCCGGAACGTGAATTTCGCATTGCTGTTGGAATAAAAGGGAACATGGAAGGACTCTTTTTTTGCCTGCCCCGGGCCGCAAAGGGACAGCAGGACCGTAAACGCCAAGATAACTTTTTTCATAAAAACTCCTTTTGCTCAATTTGATCAGGTGCAATCCAATGGTATCATATAAAACTAAAATTGTCAATTATAATATGCGGCAAAGCGCAACATATCGTAAACAACGTCCGATCATCAAACCCGCAACCAAGCCGTTTTAACAACTTTTTCTTGCAAAATTCTTGAAAATGTGTTAGAATAGGTATATAAAATTATTGAAAATGTGTAAAATCAATCCTATAAAATTCTTGAAAACGTGATATTTGCTGATGATAAAATCCTTGTTTTCGTGAACGCCGGAGGAAAAACCCCATGAAAAGGAAGATATATGCGGAATTGTCAGCCTGGAAAAACGAAGGCGCCGGAAGAACCGCGCTGCTGATTGACGGCGCCCGCCGGGTCGGCAAAAGTTATATTGTCGAAGAATTCGCCAGGAACGAATACAAAACATCTGTTTTGATCGATTTCAACCGTGCGCCCGAAGATGTGAAAAACCTCTTTCACCAATATATGAATGATCTGGACACGTTTTTCCTGTATTTGTCCGGCTTTTACAATGTAAAATTGTATCCGCGGGAAACCTTGATCATTTTTGACGAGGTCCAATTGTTTCCGAAAGCCCGCGCCGCCCTCAAATACCTCGTGGCGGATGGCAGATACGACTACATTGAAACCGGTTCTTTGATGACCATCAAAAAAAATATTCAGGACATCGTAATTCCTTCGGAAGAGCGCCATATCAAGATGTATCCGATGGATTTCGAGGAATTTCTCTGGGCTTTGGGAAACGACACCCTGATGGATTTCGTGCGGGCGTGTTTTGCCGACCGGAAAGCCATGGGGCAGGCTTTGCACAGAAAAGCGATGGATTACCTGCGCCAATACCTGATCGTGGGCGGGATGCCCCAGGCGGTGCAAGCCTATGCCGATACGAAAGACTTTGACAAGACGGACCAAGCTAAGCGGGATATTTTGAATTTGTACCGGGCGGATATCGTAAAACACGCGGCAGGCTACGAAATGAAAGTCGAACGCATTTTTGACGAAATTCCCGCGCAGCTTCAAAAGCACGAAAAGCGCTTCAAGCTTTCCTCCCTGAAAAAACAGGCGCGCTTCCGTGAATACGAAGACGCCTTGTTCTGGCTGGATGACGCCATGATCGCCAACATCTGTTACAATTCCACCGAACCCAATGTCGGACTGAAGCTGAACACGGATCGCATCACCTTGAAATGCTATATGGCGGATACCGGCCTATTGATCAGCCATGCTTTTGATGAAAACGAGATCGTCAACGCCGCGATATACAAGAAGCTGCTGTTTGACAAGCTGGAAATCAACAAGGGCATGCTGGTGGAAAATCTAGTTGCCCAGATGCTTGCGGCGGCGCGGCACAAGCTGTATTTTTATTCCAATTCTTCGCGAAATGACAGCAGTTCCCGGATGGAGATTGATTTCCTGATCGCGAGAAGTAAGATCGGCAGTCGACACAATATTTCTCCGATAGAGGTGAAATCCGGAAAAAATTATACCTTGACTTCTCTCGAAAAATTCAGAGCCAAATATTCCAATCAACTGCACATCCCCTATGTGTTGCACACAAATGATCTGAAAATTCAGAACGACATCGTCTTTCTGCCGATTTACATGACGCCTCTGCTCTGAGCGCGAAAGGATACCGACGGGATCAAAAAAACGCGTCATAATCGCTATGACGCGTTTTCTGATCGTGCAGACAGAGCCTATTATCCTATTTTAAAATCGTGTAGAGCGCAACGATCCCGATCATGGACGCGAGTCCGATCACGAGCGTCATCAGCGTCTGGGTCTTGTAGCCGTCCCTGGTCTCGATGCCGCCGAATTCCGTCACGACCCAGAAGTAGCTGTCGTTGGCGTGGGAAACGGTCATGGCGCCTGCGGCGATGGCCATTACGGTCACGGCGGTCAAAGCCGGCGTCGTGATTCCCAATACGGCAAGAAGCGGTTGCAGGATGCCGGCGGTGGTCGTGAGGGCCACTGTGGAGGATCCCTGGGCCGTCTTCAGGATGGCCGAGAGGATAAAGGGGAAGAAGATTCCGATGGTACTGAAGTTGACGGCGTTATCTTTGATGAAGCCCACCAAGCTCGAGCTCGAAACGACCCGTCCGAGTACGCCGCCCGACGCCGTAACGAAGAGGATGGGTCCTACGACCCGAAGCGTATCGTCCGTCAGCTTGAAGAACGTGGCGCCTTTTTTCTGGGAAAAGAGCAGCGACACGCCGAAGATGGTTCCCACCGCGAGGGCGATTACCGGCGCGCCGAGGAATTTCAGCAGATCGGAAAATCCGCCTGTCATCTTGGCCATGGAAGCGATGGAGGCCAGCGCCATGAGGACAATGGGTACAAGGATGGGCGCGAGGGCTGCGAAACCGCCGGGCAGTTCGCCGAATTCCTTTACCAGCTCCTCATAGGTCTTGACGGTCTCTCCTTCCCCGACTTTGACTTCGGCGGGAATCTTGCGACCGATGTATTTGGAGAAGAGCCAGCCCGCGATCAGGGGCAGAATGGAAACGAGACAACCGATGCCGATTACGAGCAGCAGATAGTCTCCGGCGCCCAGCGTGTTGGCGGCGGCGATGGGACCCGGCGTCGGCGGGATGAATACGTGGGATGTGTAAAGGCCCGCGGAAAGGGCGACGGCCATGGCGGCGTTGGATGCTTTCGTCCGCTGGGCCAGCGCTTTCCGGATCGGGTTCAGAATAACAAAGCCGGAATCACAGAATACCGGGATAGACACGATCCAGCCCATGATGAGGACCGCCAACTCGGGCTTTTTCTTGCCCACAAGTTGCACGACCATATCCGAGAGCTTCAACGCGCCGCCGGTCTTTTCGAGGATGTTCCCGATCAACGCGCCCAGAATGATGACGATGCCGATACTCGTAAACGTACCGGAAAATCCCGCGCCGATGATCCCGGGGATATCCGTCAGCTTGATGCCCGCCGCGAAGGCGAACAGAATCGAGACGCCCATGATCGACAGAAACGCGTGGATCCTCCATTTGGAAATAGCGACGACCATTACGATGATCGCGACGATGAACGCGATCACAAGAGCAATACCTTGCATAACTCCTCCTCCTTTGTCTCATAATGATGCTTAATATCCGACAAAATTAACCAAAGAAGTACAAAAGTTTCATAATCGGTTCAGCTATTGATATTTTACCACAAAAAAGCCAAAAAAGAAATACCAAAACACTAAATATTTACGAAAGAATCTCCCTGATGAAAGACAATTCCCGCGTCAAATTGGCGCGGGCAAGCGCTTCGTATTTTTCCCGGAATCGCGGCGTTTTGTAGATTGCCGGCAACGAAAGAAAGCGCCGGAGGATTTCCCCCCGGCCCCGCTCGTTGTCTTCGGGACGGAATCTGCCGTATTCGAGGCGGATGGCCCGGGCATAGGCGTCGTAGGTTTCGGGATCGCTCCCCAAAATGGCGAGATCGAGGTCCGTGAACGCGTCCATGTCAAAAGAGTCGCCGGATTCATGGCGTTTTGTGGCGAGGATCAGCGCCCGGACGCGGTTTATTTCGGGGTAATCGGTTTTCCTCAGATGTTCCGCGCAGAGATCGGCGCTTTTTTCCTCGTTGTCCCGCCGTTCCACGTCGTAGACCGCGTCGTGGTAAAAGAGCGCAAGCAGAAAGGCGTCGGGATAGGAAAGCTCCGGCAGCAGCGCTTCCGCTTCCGCCCACATGCGCTCCAGATGCGTCAGCGTGTGATAATATCGATCCGAAGCCGAATACAGCCCTTCAAGTTCCCGCCAACATCTGTTCACATAATCTATATCTTTAGTATATTTTTTCAGAAGCTCTGTAAATAAAAGTTCAAGCGCTGTCATGGAAGTCAAAACTCAGCTCAGTTTCGCCGCGGCCAGGATCTCTTTGATCCTGGCGGTTTCCGCCGCCGTCGCCGGGAGGAAAGGATTGAGGGATACGTCCTTGATGTCGTATCCGCGCAGGATCATGGCCTTTTTGATGATGGGGATAAAGGGGTTTCCGATAAAATAGATATCCATCAGGGTATTGATCGTCAACTGGATGTCTTCCACGGTCTTCCAGTCCCCTCCGTTGATGGCCGTCACCCATTTGGCGCACAGTTCCGGGACGATATTGGCGAAGCCCCCGATGCAGCCGCTGCCGCCCGAGAGGATGTTGTGGACGAAATTCTCGTCAAAGCCCGAATAAATCTCAAAATCCGGAAATTCCGGCAGGACCGTGACCGCCAATTTTCGCGTATGGCCCATTTCCGCGACGCTGTCCTTGTATCCGACGATGTTCTTGTGCTTGCGCAACAGCTTCAGCGTGACTTCGGGGGAGAGGTCATAGCCGGTCCGGGCCGGGAAATTGTACAGATAGACGTTTCCCCTGACGCCGTCGGCGATCTGGTCGAACCAATATTCCACGGCCGCGTCGCTGATCGCGAAATAATACGGGCTGATGACCATAACGGCGTCGGCCCCTTTTTCCAGCACATAATTGGAAAAGGCTATGGTTTCCGTCAAGACCATGGACGCGGTCCCGATATAGAGTTTCACGCGTTTGGCAATGTGGGTAACGGCCAGGTCCGCCAGTTCTTTTTTCATGGCGGGCGTCATGGCGGAAAATTCGCCGATGCTCCCCATCAAAAGGATGCCGTCAATTCCACGGGCAATCAGTTCATCCCAGAATTTCGTGTTCGCCGCCACATCCAGATTTCCCGCCGCGTCAAAAGCCGTCACCACGGGGCAGATAAATTTCGCTTTTTTCATATAAAATCAACTCCCTTTGTTTTATATTATCTTGTTGGTCAATTTCCCGATTTCCGGAATCTCCACGGTTACCGTATCGCCCTTGACGAGGTATTTCGGCGGGGTGAATCCCATGCCGACGCCCGCCGGGGTTCCGGTCGCGATGATGTCGCCGGGTTCCAGCGTCATGCCCGCCGAGAGTTCCGCGATGATGTGGGGGATGTCGTGGATCAGCATGGACGTATTGGAGGATTGCCGCAGTTCTCCGTTTACCCGGGAAATGACGTCCACGGCGACCGGGAAGGGGAGTTCGTCCTTGGTCAGAATGCAAGGACCGAGGACGGAATAGCCGTCGAAACTCTTGCCCCGGAACCACTGCTGATGCGCCTTTTGAATCTTTCTCGACGACACGTCGTTGAAAACGGAATAGCCGAACACATAGTCTTCGGCCTTTTCCAACGGAATATCCTTCCCCGCTTTTCCGATGATGACCGCCAGCTCCACCTCATAGTCCAGTTCGGGGTCGAGGTCAAAGCGCCCTTTGATCTTGTCGCCGGGACCGAGGATTTCCGTGGCCCGCTTGGCAAAATAGACCGCGTGGGTCGGCGCCGCGAAATGCCCCTTCATGTCGCGCCTCGCCTCTTCCAGATGATCCTGGTAATTGACGCCGAGACAAAGAATGTCGTGGATGGGCCAGGGAATCGGAGAACGTAATTTTACGGACTTTGTGACGAAGGTATCGTAGTCATCCCAGTCATCGCCCCCCTTTGCCGCGACCCTGCGCAGAATCTGCAGATCCTTTTTCGTGGCGTACTCAATGAATTCCACCATGTCGTAGAAATCTCCGTCGATGACGCTGGCGATGTCGGTCACAAATTTCTCGTCCGCGCTCAAAACCCCCACTCTTTCTTCTCCTTCCGCGTAAAAACTGACCAGTTTCATATTCCCTCCTTGTGTGTCTTCTCAGACGTAATTGCACAGCCTTGCGATGGCAAGCTCCGTATAACCCAGTATCTCCGCTTTTGTCTTCTTCCCGCAGGCCACGGCCATGAGCTCCCGCAGGAAGTCTTCCCCCATCTCCCCGAGCGATTTGCCGCCGTAGATCAAGGGGCTTGAATCCCAATCGATATTGTCAATCATATTGGCGTAGGTCAATTTGTTGCCGGTGATTTTGATCACGGGGGCGATGGGATTGCCGGTGGGCGTCCCCCTACCCGTGGAAAATACGACGATCTGCGCGCCGCCCGCGACCATGCCGGCCACCGACGAGGGATCGTGACCCGGCGTATCCATGATCACGAGGCCTTTTTCCGTAACGGGCTTCGCGTAGTCATAGACGGCGTTGACCGGCGAATGTCCGCCCTTGTGGATACAGCCGAGGGATTTTTCCTCCAGCGTCGTAATACCGCCGGCGATATTCCCCGGGGCGGGATTGCCTTCCCGGATCTCTTCCCCGACCAGACGCAAGGCTTCTTCGTAACGGCGCACGATATGAAAGATCTGATCCCGGATGGCGGGCGTCTTCGCTCTCGCCGCCAAAATGTGCTCGGCCCCGATAAATTCCGTCGTTTCGGATAAAATGGACGTCGCGCCCAGCGCCACCAGCCTGTCGGAAAGTTCCCCGATGAGGATATTGGCCGCGAGGCCGCTTGTGGGATCGGAACCGCCGCATTCGGTCCCCACAATAAGTTCAGAAATCGAAACCGCTTCTCTTTGGACTTTTGAAGCCTCCTCGGCGAGGATCCGACCCGCCCGGACCGCTTTTTCTACGGTCCGGACCGTGCCGCCGTTCTCTTGAATGATAAAGGCTTCAAGGGGCTTGTTCGTCCTGGCAGCGACGGCCGCCGAGACGAGATCGGCCTGACAGCCCTCGCAGCCGAGGGTCACGAGAATGGTTCCGAAAATGTTGGGATTTGCCGCCATGCCGGCCATGGTATCCATGGTCAGCTCCATGTCTTTGGACACCTGGGCGCAGCCGTTCTGATTATTGAACGTCACGGCCCCGTCGATCTGTGAGGCGATGATCCTTGCGGTATCCGAAGCGCAGGCGCTTGCGGGGAGAATCAGAATCTTGTTGCGGACGCCCGCTTTGCCGTCGGGTCGCCGGTATCCCATAAATGTCATTGCTTCCCCACCTCCTCAAGGTTTTCCCTGCGGTCTTTGACGTTGTGGACGTGCACATGGCGCCCGGCCGGGATTTCAGCGGCCGCGACCCCCATATGCCAGCCGTATTTTACGATAAAGTCCCCTTCGTGGATATCCCGGATAGCCAATTTGTGGTAGATGGGGATTTCCTGCGGGCAAATCACGCGGGCCTCCTTTCCCTCCGCCGACCAGAGGGCCGCGCCTCCGGCGGGAATGGCTTCGATGGCTGTGGCGACGTTATCCCGCGCGTCGATCACAACCGCGTTAAACTTTGGCATGGACATGGATTACCTCCCTGACGTTCTATATTTCCCGGTATTTGATTGCTCCTTTGACGATGGTCATGACAACGCGGTTTTCTCCGTCGAGGACAGCGAGGTCGGCGTCTTTCCCGGGGGCGATTTCCCCGGAGTTGAGGCCGAATTCCAGAGCGGCGTTGGTGGAGGTCATGCGGATTGCCTCCGCTTCGGTGCGGCCCAGTTCCAGAAGATTGCGGTAAGCCGCGTCCATGGTGAGGATGCTCCCCGCCAGCGAATCGTAGGATTTCAGCCGGACGACGCCGTCTTTGACGTAGACGTCCAGTTCTCCCAGCTTGTAATCTCCTTCGGCAAGCCCCGCGGCGCTCATGGCGTCCGTGACGCAGATGACGTTTTCCACGCCTTTGACGTTGATCAGCAGATTGACGACCACAGGATGGACATGGATTTTGTCCAGGATAATTTCGGCCTTGACCGAGGAATCCTCGAGAATGGCCCCCACGACGCCGGGCTCCCGGTGATTGAAGCCTCTCATGCCGTTAAAGGTATGGGTCGCGTGGCGGATCCCGGCCTCGATGCCTTTTTTGACTTTTTCATAGACACAGGCGCTGTGGCCCACGGAGACGACGACGCCCTTGTCGGCCAGAAAACGGATGCACTCCAGCGCCTCTTCGTTATTTGGGGAAATCGAAAACAGCTTTACGAGATTTTTTTTGACCCGCAGGAATTTTTTGATTTCATTGACGGTCGAAACCTTGATGTATTTGGCGTTTTGCGCGCCTTTGTACTCGATATCGAAATAGGGCCCTTCCATATGGACGCCGAAGATGGTCGCCCCCGGAAGGTCTACGTCTTGCAGATCGGCCACTTTTTCGAGGACTTCCATCAGGATATCCCCCGAAGCGGTCAGCGTCGTCGGCAGAAAGGACGTGACGCCGTGTCGCGCCGCGAAGGCCGAGATCTTTTTCAGGGATTCCGTGGAATTGTCCATGGCGTCGGCGCCGTCGGCCCCGTGGATGTGGATATCGATAAAGCCCGGAATCACGGCTGCGCCATGGAGATCGACAATTTCCGCCGTCTTGTCGGAAAGGGTCTTCCCGATTTTCTGAATGGTTCTGTTTTTGATCAAAATGTCCCCGTTTATTACGCTTTCCTTGACATGGATCGCGCCGTTTTTCAACAATAAATTCATAAATTCCCCCGCAACGGATTATTTTTATTTTCGGAATGGGCAAAATCTGTTTTAGATCAATTTTTTGATGAATTTCCCATCCTGTACGATAATTTTGATTTTCTCTCTGTCTTGGAAAATGGCCATATTTTCGAGCGGATTGCCGTCGATGACAAGCAGGTCCGCCAATTTTCCCTTCTCGACGGTTCCGACCTTGTCGATGACGCCCAGAATTTCGGCGTTGACTTTCGTCGCGGCCAGAAGCGCCCCCATGGGTCCCATAACCCGACTCTGGAGTTCAAGCTCATTGGCCTTAAAGGCCTGTCCGGGGCCCACCATGTCGGAGCCCGATCCGATCACAAGGCCCGCTTCCACGGCGATGGAAAGGGCTTCCAGAGCCCGCTCGTCGGCGATTTTCATTTTCCGCAAAAAATACGAGGGAATGCCGAATTCCTCCCCGCGCCGGGCCATAATGTCGTAGGTCGCGAGGGTAGGACAATAGATGACGCCCTTCTCTTTCAGGATCGCGGCCGTTTCCCTGTCCATGAAATTGCCGTGCTCGACGCGCTTGACGCCCGCTTCGGCGCAGCGTTGCAGAGATCTCGGAGAATAACAGTGGGCGATGACCGATTTCCCCACGGCGTCAGCGGCTTCCACGGCCGCCCGCATTTCCTCAAGGCTGTATTGAACCGTATCCGGCTCGTCGGCGGGACTGGCGCAACCGCCGGCCGCCATGATCTTGATGTAATCGACGCCTTTCCGGAGCTCTTCCCGGGCCGCCTTCCGGACGGCATCGACGCCGTCGGCCACGATCCCCCCGGCAAAATAATGCTCCGCGGGCGGCGTAATTTCCGTAGGCAGCCGCGGGTCGGCGTGACCGCCCGACTGACTCAGGGAATGACCGCAGACCTTGAGCCGCGGTCCTTTGATAAAACCGGCTGCCTGCGCGTCCCGGAAGCCCGCGTCGGCCCCGCCCGCGTCCAGCGCGGACGTAAAGCCCTGCATCAGCGTATCCTGAAGGATCTGGAGGCATTTGATCACGATCATGCTCGGCAGGTTTTGCCTGGTCTGACCCGTAATATCGGCCGCGAAGAGGTTTGCGTGCATATGGCCGTCGATGAGCCCGGGCATCAGCGTTTTGCCCGCGCAGTCCACGATAACGGCGTCTCCCGGGACGCTCAGGGGACTGTCCGAGATCTCCCGGATCACATTGTCCTCCACGAGAAGAAAAACAGGGTAGCGGGGTTCGCCGCCGCGGCAGTCAAGCAGGGTCGCGTTTTGAAAGAGTATGTGGGTCATGGGACGCCTCCTTTGGGTTCGGTTTGTAGGGTAAAAAAGACTCAATTTTGACTTTTGTGAAATTATACCACATCCGGGGCGCTTTGCCTATAAGAATTTGGGCAAAATTTTCCGCGTCCTTCGTCTCCCGCGGCTATTGACAGCGGCCGGTTTTTGGGGTATAATCAGTATCGACAACGCAAAATTGTGTTTTTTGTGCAGATTTGACACGCTTACAACGCAGCGAAAGCGCAATGAAAAAATAAAAGGAGGTAACGATGAACACGTATCAGCAATTTATCAACGGAAAGTTTGTGGATTCCCATTCCAAGGACTGGATTGAGGTGGAAAATCCCTATACGGGCGAGATTATCGCCAAAGTGCCCCAGGGCGATTCCGAAGACGGACAGGCTGCCCTTGAGGCCGCCAAAAAGTCCCAGACCGCCTGGGCGAAAAAGACCCCCACGGAACGGGCCGGATACCTGAAACAGCTGGCCGCCCTGATCCGGGCGAACCGCGTCGCGCTGGCGAAACTGCTGGCCTCGGAACAGGCGAAAATCCTGCCGCTGGCTCAGGTGGAAATCGACGTAACCGCTGAATATTTTGATTATTACGCCGGCTGGGCCAGGATCTTCGAAGGGGAAGTCATCAATTCCGACGATCCCAACGAACACATTTTCCTGTATCGAAAACCTATCGGCGTCGTGGCGGGGATCTGCCCCTGGAATTTCCCCTTCTTCGTTATGGCGAGAAAAGTGGCGCCCTCGATCCTGACGGGCTGCTCCATCGTGTTGAAGCCCAGCAGTCTGACGCCTCTTACAACATTTGAATTCGCGAAACTTTTGGCTACGTTGGATCTGCCCGCGGGCGTCGTGAACTTTGTTTCCGGCAGCGGCAAGACCCTCGGCAACACGCTGACGACGAGTCCCCTGACGGATCTTGTGACCGTGACCGGCTCCGTGGAAGCGGGACAGGAAATCATCCACGCCTCGGCGGAAAATATCACGAAAGTATCGCTGGAACTGGGCGGAAAAGCGCCCGCCATCGTATTTGCCGACGCCGATTTGGACTTCGCCGTGGACCGGATCGCGGCCTCCCGCTTTATTTTCAGCGGACAGGTCTGCAATTGCGCCGAGCGCGCCTATGTACACAAGAGCGTTTACAATGAATTTGTCGATAAATTTGTGGCGGCCGCCAAAGCGACCAAGATCGGCGATCCCTTCGCCGAAGGCGTCGTATACAGCACCCAGGTAGACAAGAATCAGCAGGCAAAGATCGCGGACATGGTGGACCGGGCCGTAAAAGCAGGCGCCAAGGTATTGACCGGCGGCAAGAAGACCACGGACAACGGCAAGGGCTATTTCTATGAACCCACGGTTATCGTGGACGCCAAGCAGGACAGCGAAATCATCCAGAAGGAGATCTTCGGACCGGCCCTCCCGATCCTGCCCTTCTCCGATTACGACGAAGTGGTGGCGCTGGCCAATGACTGCGAATACGGGCTCACGTCCTCGGCCTTTACCACAAACGTCAATACGGCCTTGAGGATCATCAAAGATCTCAAATTCGGAGAAACCTACATCAACAGAGAACATTTCGAGGCCATGCAGGGCTTCCACGCGGGCTGGAGAAAATCAGGCATCGGCGGCGCCGACGGAAAGCACGGACTCATGGAATACCTGGCGACCCAGGTGGCTTATATCCGGACGAAGTAAAATTGACGCCGCGCGGGTAAGGGCGCGTGTTCATCCGCCCTTACGGCGGCCGTTTAAGGCCTGTTGAATAGAAAAACCCCCCCGGATTTTCCGGGGGGTTTTCTTTTCCGTTCATTCACGCCAGCATTTTGTACAGCCCGATATATTCGTCGGCGGGCTTGTCCCAGCTGTTGTCGCGAGCTTTGGCGTGCTTGATGATCTCAAACCACTTGTCGTTGTCGAAATAGAGATTGATCGCGAAGCGCACGCACCAAAGCAGTTCTTCCTCGTTGACATTCTTGAAGCCGAAGCCGTCCCCTTCGCCGGTATACTGGTTGTAGGGGGTCACCGTATCGCAGAGTCCGCCGGTTTCCCGCACGACGGGGATCGTTCCGTAGCGCATGGCGATCATCTGGGAGAGGCCGCAGGGCTCGAAAATCGAAGGCATCAGGAAAATGTCCGCTCCGCCGTAGATATCCTTGGAGAGTTCCTGATTGAAGCCGATATAGGAGCAGACCCGGCCCGGGTACTGTCGTTCCTTCCAGCGGAAGAAATCCTCATACCAGGGCTCGCCGTTGCCCAAAAGGACAAACTGCGCCCCCGTTTCCAAAATCCGGTCAAAGATCCGCATCACGAGGTCCACGCCCTTTTGCCGGTCCAGCCGCGTAACCATGGCCAGTAGCGGCGCGTATGGGTCTTCCTTGAGGCCGATTTTTTCCTGAAGTTGCGTTTTGAGTCTTGTTTTCCCGCTTCTGGGGCTCTTGTAGGTCCCGTAGTCGATGCCGTTCACAACGCCGTGGAGCTTGTAGCCGAAGCGGTCGAAGAGACCGTGGAGCCCCTCGCCGAATTCCGGCGTCCGGATTTCCTTTGCGTAGGTTTTGCTGACCGTCGTCACAAGATCCGAATAGACGACGCCGCCCTTCAGGAACGAGACCATGTCGTAATATTTGACGCCGTCGTCGTAATAATAGGCCCAGCGCGGGATTTCCAGCACGCGCTCGATCACGTCGTTGTAGAAAAGGCCCTGAAAGCGCAAATTGTGGATCGTGAAGACCGTCTTAACCCCGAAGACGTGCCGTTCTTTGAGGTAAATGGGGACGAGGCCCGTATGCCAGTCGTTGCAGTGGATGATGTCGGGGATGAAGCCCGTCAGGTCAAAGGTCTCCGACACGGCCTTGCAAAAGAACGTGAAACGTTCGCAATCGTCCAGTTCTCCGTAAATCTTGCTCCGGTTGAAGTAGCGCTCGCCGTCGATGAAATAATAGACGACGCCTTCATATTCATACATGTCCACGCCCACATATTCCCAGTGGTGTTCCATCCAGATGCGTTTTTCGCCCAGATGGGTCATGGCAAAGCGATATTTCTCGGCGATCTGGCTGTATTTGGGCATCATGACCCGGCAGTCCACGCCTTTTTCTTTGAGACTCTTGGGCAGGGAAAAAGCCACGTCGCCCAATCCGCCTGTCTTGACGAAGGGCAGGGCTTCCCCCGCTACAAAAAGTACTTTCATGGATTCTCCTCCCGCTTGTTCCTAATCGTCGTCGTATTTGCCCAGCTCGTCGACAAAGCTGAAATAGTTGTCCTTGTCCCACTTGATGTCCTTTTCGATGACGAGGGGATAATTCTTGGAGGCGCTCAACCGCTCGTTGGATTTGATGATATTGTTCTTGTCCACGATGATGTTTCGCAAAACCGCGCCGGACTGGATCACGCTGGCTTGGAGGATGATGCAGTCCTCGACAGTCGCGCCTTTTTCGACGACGGTTCCTCTGGCAAGAATGGAGTTGCGCACTTTCCCCGCGAGGATGCAGCCGTTGGAGACAAGGGTGTTCCTGACGTCGGCGCCTTCCTTGTACAGCGTGGGCGGCGTATCTTTGACCTTCGTATAGATCAGGCGGCCGTCTTTGTTGAAGAGGTCGTCTCGGGTCTTTTTATTGAGCAGATCCATGTTGAAATCGAAATATTCCTTGGTCGAATTGATACAAGACAAATAGCCTTTGAATTCATAGGGATTGATACTGATTTTGTTGATATTCCGGCTGATCAGGTCCCGTCCCGTGTAGTAACTGCCGTCCTGAATTCCCTCAAAGATGAATTTCAGCAGCAGTTCCTTGGACAGCACGAAAATCTCCATCGAGATGTTTTCTTCTTTTCGGAAGAAGAGATTCTTTCCGATATTATTGACCTCGCCTTTTTTATCGATCCGGATGCAGTCGCAGTTGTCGAATTTTTCGTTGGCGTTTTCGACTTTCTTGTAGACCGCCGTGACTTCCTTTTTGCTCTCTTCATGCTTTTTGATGACGTCCTTGATGTCGATGTTGCACACCATGTGGGAACTCATCATGATCACGTTTTTCTGCTTGCTGCGGACAAAATATTCCATGTTTTTCTTGATTCGCTTCACATTGCCGGAAAATGAGGTGTCCAGCATGCCCTCAAAGATAAATATGCCGTCTTTTTTCCGGTTCAGGTCCCATTCGGCGCCTTTTCCCAGGTGGTCCATCAGAGAAGTCAGATCTTCCATGCCGCCGAAAATGCCCACATTGCGGATGCCGGCGTTGACAAGATTCGAAAGGGCAAAGTCGATGACCCGGTAGGATCCGCCCACGGGGACCGAAGCGAGGGGTCTGATTTTCGTCAGTGCCCGGATGTTGTCAAAGGAGGTTTCCACATAGATAACGCCCATATAATCATTTAACATGTTTATCACCGCCCTTGCCCGCGGGGGATTCGATGGTTCTGTCCTCGCCGATCACTGTGATTTCGCCTGTTGTTCCGACAACGGCGTTCTTTTTGATGTGCACCCTTTCGGCCACGATGGCCCTTTCCACGGTGACGCCTTCGTCGATGACCGTATTGGCCATGACGACGGAATCATAGATCTTGCTGCCCGCCGCCAGTTTTACGCCCGGGAAAATCACGGAATTCTTGATTTCCCCCTCGATCTCACAGCCCTTGTCCACAAGGGAGCGCTCGATCACTGAATTTTCCCCCACATAGAGCGGAGGATACGTATATTGCCGCGTGTTGATTTTCCAGTTCTTTTCAAAGAGATTGAGGCCGTTGTCCTCCTTCAGGAGGTCCATATGCGCGTCCCAGAAGCTTTCGATGGTTCCGACGTCCTTCCAGTAGCCCTCGAAGGGATAGGCGAAGAGTTTCTTGCCGTCCGCCAGCATGTCGGGAATGATATTTTTCCCGAAATCGTTCTCGGATTTTTTGTCGAGCTCGTCTTTGCAGAGGTATTCCTTCAGGACCTGCCAGTTGAAAATGTAGATGCCCATGGAGGCCAGCGTGCTTTTAGGATTTTTCGGCTTTTCCTCAAATTCGTAGATCGACATGTCCTCGTTGACGTTCATGATGCCGAAGCTGGGCGCTTCCTTGAGGGGCACCTCAAATACCCCGATGGTGGCGTCGGCGCCCTTGGTCACATGGTAGCGGAGCATTTTCCCGTAGTCCATCTTGTAGATGTGGTCCCCCGAGAGGATCAGCACGTTTACGGGATCGTACTGCTCGATAAATCGCATGTTCTGGTAAATGGCGTTGGCTGTTCCCTTGTACCAGCCGCCCTCGTCGTTTTTCTTCGTATGGGGCTGCAGAAGCGTCACGCCGCCGTCGATCCGGTCGAGATCCCAGGGGGAGCCGTTTCCGATGTGGTTGTTGAGAATATGGGGTTCATACTGGGTCAGAATACCTACGGTGTCTATTCCGGAATTGGAACAGTTGCTCAGGGTAAAGTCAATGATTTTGTATTTGCCGCCGAAGGATACGGCCGGCTTGGCTACGTTTTCCGTCAGTTCTTTGAGCCTGCTGCCCTGACCGCCGGCCAGGATCATCGCAATCATTTCTTTCTTACGCATTTTTCTTCACCGTCTCTTTTTTTGGGTTTTTTTTGGTCTTTACCGCCGGAGCGCTTTCTTTCCCGGATTCCGCCGCTTCTCCGGCTTTGATGAACACGGCGGAATTCGCCTTGATGTCCAGCTGAATGCTGTAATCCCGGTAATTCCATGATGTTTTTTTCGGAACGAAGACTCTCTTTTTGGAGAAACCCGTACCGCCGAAACGTTCGTCGTCACTGTTGAGAATCACATTGTATTTCCGGTTTTCGGGGACGCCCACCCGGTATCCGGTCCTGTCCGCCCCTGAAAAATTGAAAATCGCGATCAGGTATTCGCTGAAATCCTTGACTTTTCTCAGGAAAATCAGCATGTTTTCCGTATTGTTTTCATGCTCGATCCATTCGAAGGTGTCCCAGCCGTCTTCCCAGAGGGCTCTTTCCTCAAGATACATTTTGTTGAGGGCTTTGACGTATTTTTGGACATTGCGGCAATTCTCGTTTTCCGCGAGCAAATGCCACTCGACCTGGTCGTAAAAGCGCCATTCGAGGCCTTGGGCGATTTCGTTGCCCATGAAATTGAGCTTTTTCCCCGGATGGGCCGCCTGGTAGGAATAGAGCGTCTTGACGTTGGCGATTTTCGCTTCGTAGAAGCCCGGCATCTTGTTGAGGATGGATTTTTTCCCGTGCACGACCTCGTCGTGAGAGAGCGGCAGGATGAAATTTTCCGAGAAGGCGTACATAAAGGAAAATGTCAGCTTCCCGTGGTGTTCGTAGCGATAGAGCGGATCTTCGGAAAAGTATTTCAGCGTGTCGTTCATCCAGCCCATGTTCCATTTGCTCGTAAAACCCAGGCCCCCGTCCACCGGATGCTTCGTGACGTTGGGCCAGGCCGTGGAGTCTTCCGCCACGACAAGGGCGTCTGGAAACTCCTCTTTCAAGACGGAGTTCAATTCTTTGAGGAAATTGATGCCGTCGATGTTCTCAACGCCTCCGTACTGATTTTTGATGTTCTTGTCATTTTTGCCGTAGGTGAGGTAGAGAATATTGGCCACAGCGTCAATCCTGAGCCCGTCAATATGATATTCCCGCAGCCAGAACAGCGCGTTGGAGATCAAAAAGGACTTGACTTCAAAACGGGCGAGATTGAAATTGGCCGTCCCCCATTGGGGATTTTCCCCGATCCGCTCGTCGGCGTACTCGTAGACGGCGCTGCCGTCAAAGCGGTACAGACCGTGGTCGTCTTTGCAAAAATGTCCGGGCACCCAGTCGAGGATGACTCCGATTCCGTTTTGGTGCATGATATCGATAAAAGTCATGAATTCTTCGGGCGTCCCGTAGCGACTCGTGACCGAAAAGTAGCCGGTGGCCTGATAGCCCCAGGAATCGTCCAGCGGATATTCCCCCACGGGCATAATCTCCACATGGGTGTAATTCATTTCTTTGAGGTATTCGACGAGCTTTTCCGCGGTCTGGAGGTAGGTCAGCCAGTAGCCTCTGTCGTCCCTGCGCCAGGAACCGAGATGGATTTCGTAGATGTTCATGGGCTTTTCCAGGCCCTGCGTCCTCGCCTTCAGCCAGTTTTTGTCGTTCCACTTGATTTTGGGAAAAGGGTAGACAAAAGAGGCCGTATTGGGCCGCATTTCCGAATACACGGCGTAAGGGTCGGATTTCAGCCGCCAGCCGCCGCCGGCGAGTTCGATCTGGTATTTGTATTTGTCGTAGCGCTTGAGCCTGGGGATTTCCACTTCCCAAAGCCCGCCGTCGGTGATTTTGCTCATCCGGTTTGCCTCGCCGTTCCAGCCGTTGAAGTCTCCGACGACGGAAACGCCCCGGGCGTTGGGGGCCCATACCCGGAACACGACGTTGTTCCGGTTCACATGAGATCCCAGATAGTGATATGCCTGCCTGTGCTCCCCCCGGTGGAACAGATAGATATCCATTTCGTTTTTCATGTGAATCCTCCTCCTTGCGCGTCAGGTACGGTAAGCGACGGCCGCCCTCTTACAGTTTGCTTTTTTTGATCCGCCAAATCTCGTTGGCGTATTCGAGAATCGTGCGATCAGATGAGAATTTTCCCGCGTTGGCAATATTCATCAACATTTTTTTCGCCCAGGTCTGGCGATCGTTGTACTCCCGGTTGATTTTGCGCTGGGTCTCCCGGTAGGACTCGAAATCCTCAAGCACGAAATACTGATCCGCCCGGGCGGTATTTTCCATCAGGGACTTGTGAATGGCGGCGTAAATGCCGGAGCCCAGGTCCGTCAGGGTCCCGTCGATCAGGGAATCCACGACTTTCTTGAGCCCGACGACCGTGTTGTAGGGAATGTGGGGATCGTAGCCCTTTGCCCGCATGGCCTCCACTTCCTCCACGGTCAGGCCGAAGATGTAGTTGTTTTCCCGTCCGGCCTCTTCCACGATTTCGACGTTGGCGCCGTCGAGGGTGCCCAGGGTCAGCGCCCCGTTCAGCATGAACTTCATGTTGCCCGTGCCCGAGGCTTCCTTTCCCGCCGTGGAGATCTGCTCGCTGACGTCGGCCGCCGGGAAGAGTTTTTCCCCAACCGATACCCGGTAATTCTCCACGAAGACGACTTTGAGCTTTTGATTGACGTCCGTGTCGTGGTTCACCAGCTGCGCCACTTCGTTGATCAGGCGGATGATGCCCTTGGCGATCACGTAGCCCGGGGCGGCCTTGGCCCCGAAAAAGTAGGTCACCGGCGTGAAATCACACATGGGATTCGTTTTCAAATTGCTGTACAGGTCAAGGATATGGAAGATATTCAGCAATTGCCGCTTGTATTCGTGGAGCCGCTTGATCTGGATGTCAAAAATGGACTCCGGATTGACGTTTATGCTCTGGGTCTTACGCAGATACTCCACCAGCTCCAGTTTTTTCTCCCGCTTGATTTCGCACAGGCGGTGTAATACCCCCTGGTCGCTTTGATAGCGTTCCAGTTCCTTGAGTTTTGTCAGATCCGTGACCCAGCCGTCTCCGATCAGCTCGGTCACAAAGGCCGAGAGCTGGGGGTTGGATTTCAGCATCCAGCGTCTTTGCGTGATGCCGTTTGTTTTGTTGTAGAATTTTTCGGGCCAGAGCTCGTACCAGTCTTTGAGTTCGCGGTTTTTGAGGATTTCCGTATGGAGCTTGGCGACGCCGTTGATGGCGTGGGAACCGTAGATGGCGATCCAGGCCATCTGCACGAGGTTGTCGCGGATAATGGCCATGCGGTTGCGCTTGGCCTGGTCCTCGGGGTATTTCTCGTAGAGGAAGCCGTTCAGCTGGTTGCTGATGCCTTCGGTGATCTCGTAGATCCGGGGCACCACTTCCTTGTAGAGACCGATCCACCATTTTTCCAGCGCTTCGGCGAGTATCGTGTGATTCGTGTACGAAAAGATCTTTTCGATAATCGCCCAGGCCTTTTCCCAGGCCAACCCCTCAAGATCCACCAAAAGGCGCATCAATTCGGGAATGGCTATGACCGGATGGGTGTCGTTGAGCTGTATGGCCACATAGTCCGGCAGCTTCTCAAAATCATAGCCGTGGAGCTTCTTGAATTTTTTCAAAATGTCCTGCAGCGACGCCGACGTAAAGAAATACTGCTGCTTCAGCCGGAGTTTTTTCCCCTCGTCGGTGGAGTCATTGGGGTAGAGGACCCGGGAGATGTCCTCGGCGAAGGTCTTTTCCGCCGTGGCCATCAAGTAATCCTGTTTGTTGAAGAGCCCCAGATCGAGGTCTACGACTGGTTCCGCCTGCCAGAGACGGAGCGTGTTGACATTTTTGGTATTGTATCCGATGATGGGCATGTCATAGGGGACAGCCCGGACTTTTCTGTCGCCGTAGCTCACAACCACTTCGTCCTGATAGCGGGGAACCGACCAGACGTCTTCATATTTCAGCCATTTTTCAGGTTTTTCGACCTGATAGCCGTCTTTGAAGACCTGGTTGAAGATGCCGTTCCGATAGCGGATGCCGTAGCCCATGCCGGGAAGGTCATGGGTGGCCAGGGAATCGAGAAAACAGGCCGCCAAACGGCCGAGACCGCCGTTTCCCAGAGCCGAATCCTCTTCCTCGTCTTCGACTTTGTTGTAATCGATGCCCAGCGATTGCAGCAATTCACGGACGGCGGGCGAGACGCCGAGGTTGATCAGATTGTTGCCGAGGGCTCTTCCCATGAGGAATTCCGCCGAAAAATAATAGGCTCTTTTCCCTTCGTCATACAGTTTTTCCGTCTCGTACCAGTTTTCCGCGATTTCTTCCATCACGGTCCGGCCGAGGGCTCTGTACAACTCGAAACTGCCCGATTCCTCAAGACTCTTGTTGAACAAGATCCTGACATTTTTTTCGAGCGACTTTCTCAAGCGCTCTTTTTCAAATTCCATGTATCCTCCTGCTATCTTTGAAATTTTTCCGTCATCCGCCGGATATGCGTCATCAGCGCCTCCGTCAGGGATGCGGCCGCCACGCGCCAGGACCAGTTGCCGGGCCCCACGGTGGACGGGGTGTTGAAGCGCCCGTCGGCGCCTGTTCCGAGATAATCCTGCATGGGGATTACCGCCGCCCCGGCTTTGGATTTGAGGACGGCCAGAATCATTTTGTCCGTGGCGGAAAAGCCGTCGCCCTCCGCGCCCAGAAAGTTGTCCGTATAGCTGCGGGCATAGTCCGCGATGTTGTCCGGGAGGCCCGAAAGCCAGCCCGCAAGCGTGTTGTTGTCGTGGGTTCCCGTATAGGCAAAGGCCTCTTCGGGGTATTTGTGCGGCAGATAATCGCTGTCGTAACTGTCGAAGGCGAACTGCAGGATCTTCATGCCGGGAAAGCCCGTATCCCGCAGGAGCTTCCGGACGCCGGCCGAGAGGGCGCCCAGGTCTTCGGCCACGATGTCTACGCTGCCCAGATCCTTCCGGACTTTTCCGAAAAGCCTCATGCCCGGCCCCCTCTCCCAACGACCGTTGACGGCGGTGGCGTCTCCGGCCGGAATGCTCCAGTAAGAAGAAAAGCCGATGAAATGATCGAGACGCGCGATGTCATAGATCCCGAAAGAATGACGCAGGCGCTCGATCCACCAGCGGTACCGCCTTTCGCGTATCGCTTCCCAGTCGTAGAGAATGTTGCCCCAGAGCTGCCCCGTCTTGCTGAAATAATCGGGCGGGCAACCGGCGACCCGCTTGGCCTTGCCGTAGCGGGTAAACTGAAACAGTTCCCTGTTGCCCCAGGCGTCGGCGCTGTCGGTGGAGACGTAAATGGGGAGATCGCCTAAAATCCGGACGCCCTTTCGGGCCGCGTGGGCCTTGAGGGCCGCCCACTGCCGGTAAAAAGTGAATTGGACCCAGCAGTGATAACGGATGGCCCCGGCGTGATCCCGGAGAATCGCTTTGAGGGCCCCTTTACTTTTGAATTTGTACTTGCGCGGCCAGCGATACCAGGGTCTTCCGCCGAAGTTTTCCTTCAGCGTCGCGAAGATCGCGTATTCCCTGAGCCATTTTCCCGATTTTTCGCAAAATTTCCGGAGCGCTTCGTCTTCTTCGGCGTTTTCGCCGCCCCGGAAACGGGCGTCGTAGATCTTTCGCAGGAGTTCCTCCCGCAAGGCGGCAATTGCCTCGTAGCGTACCCTTTCGTCGTCGTTTTGCGCAACCAGGGGCTCGAGGTCTCCGGCCGTGATATTTCCCGCCCGCAGGAACTCTTCGAGGTCAATGAAGAGCGGGTTTCCCGCGAAGACCGAAACGGACTGGTACGGGGAATTGCCGAAGCCCGCCGGGACCAGAGGCAGGATCTGCCAGATCTTTTGTCCTGCGCCCGCCAGAAAATCCACAAAGCGAAACGCGCTTGTCCCGAGGTCGCCGATCCCGTATTTTCCGGGAAGTGCGCTGATGTGCAGCAGGATGCCGCCGCAACGTTCTGTCATGAATTGTCCCCCGTGCTTTCCGATCCGCTGTTACCGCGAGCTTCAGCGGTTCAAGGGACCGGAGGATGTATACATTTGCAAATTATAGCATAAGTAGGTGTTCGAAAAAAGGCATTCCGATAGAAAATCCCTTTCTCTAATATTATACCTCACGAATCAGATAAATGACAATAGCAAAAACAGGAAAAGCGGAGATATATTTTTCAAAATGACGAAAAGTTACTGATTTTGCTTGATTTTGAGCGTTAATGAAATAATTTGAATTATTTTGAAATAAAATGATTGATTTTTTGACGAAAATGTAGTATGATAGGAGAAAGAAAAACGATCCGTCCGGGAGGTCCCATGCTCAACATTCAACGCTGCAACATCATTCTGGAACTTATCGAAAAGAACAAAAACATGCAGATGAAGGACATCGTCAAGACCCTCAATGTCTCGGAGGCGACGGTGCGCCGGGATCTGATGCTCCTTGAGGAAAAGGGAAAAATCCGGCGCGTCCACGGCGGGGCGGTGCTTCCCGATTATATCGAAGAGGACATCCTGAGCCGGCGGAACATCTTTTCGGCGGAAAAGACAAAGATCGCCAAAACGGCGGCGGCTCTGGTCAGGGACGGCAGCGCGGTTTACCTCGACGCGGGAACGACCACGGGGGCTATGATCCCCTTTCTCGCCGAAAAAGAACGTCTGGTCGTTATCACCAACGGGCTTTCCCATCTGGAGGAACTGACAAAATACAAAATCAAGGCTTATGTGACCGGCGGGCGCGTCAAGGGGAAAACGGCGGCCCTCGTCAGCGGCAGCGCGGTCCTGTCTCTGCGGAATTACCGCTATGACATGGCCTTTATGGGGGCAAACGCCGTTAACGAGGAAGGTTACTGGACGCCCGACGAGGAAGAGGCCGTCATCAAAAGCGCGGCTTTGCGCAACTGCGCCCAGGTCTGGTTTCTTTGCGATAGTTCGAAATTTTTCAAGCAGAGCTTTATCAAATTCGCGGATTTGAACGAAGGGACGCTGCTGAGTGAGGGGGAAATCCCCGAAGGCCTCAGGGCCCCCGATCCCCGAAGCGGCGAAAGGAGTCGGAATCTATGATATTTACGATTACGCTGAACCCGGCGGCGGATTATTACGTCACGGTGGACAGCTTTATGGAAGGGGGGCTCAACCTCGCCTCGGAATCTTACCTGCTGGCGGGGGGGAAGGGCATCAACGTCTCGAAAGTCCTCAAAAACTATGGCGTTCAGAGTATCGCCACGGGGTTTGCCGGCGGCAGCAACGGCGAGCTCATCCGGACCACGCTCCGGGAATACGGTATCATCGACCGCTTTGTGGGCATCCGGGACAATACCCGGCTCAACATTAAGCTGAAGACCGCCGCAAACGAGACGGAAATCACCGGAAAAGCCCCGGAAATCCCCGGAGAAAGCTACGCGGAATTCCTTAAAATGTTGTCCGATATCGGGCCCCACGACTACGCGGTCCTCTCGGGGAGCGTGCCGCCGTCTCTGCCCGAAACGGTCTATGCCGAGATCATCCAAAAACTCCCCCGGGAGACAAGAGTCATCCTCGATACCCGGGGACGTCCCTTTATTCATGCCCTGAGGGAAGGCGTCCATCTCACCAAGCCCAATAAGAAAGAGCTGGGGGAATATCTCGGCCGGGAAATCCACTCCATGGACGAACTGGTCGCGGGCGCGCGAGAACTCAGGGAAATGGGTTCGGAAAATGTGCTGGTATCGGCGGGCGGAGAAGCCGCCGCGCTGGTGACGCCGCGGGGGACCTGGATCGGGGAAACGCCGTCGGGAACCGTGGTCAGCAGCGCCGGCGCCGGGGATTCCATGGTGGCGGGCATCCTCTACGGCCTGTCGCGGGGGCTTTCCGTCGAAGAATCCTTTGCGGGCGGCATCGCCTCGGGCAGCGCCACGGCTTTCAAAAAGGATCTCGCCGAACTTCCCGACATGGAAAAACTCCTCAATCGGATAAAAATCAGACGTCTTTGAACAAAGTTGAACATGACAACAAGCGGAAAGCTCGATCTTTTATAAAAACAGTCTATAAAGGGCTACGCTACCGATATTAAATATTCTTGTCCTTATGGTTCTTTTTTCACGTATTCACAGTAGTAAAGGAGGCGCTTAAAATGAGCGAAAACACAGTCAAACAAAGGATTCAGTCTTACGGACGGGCATTGAGCTCCATGGTCATGCCCAATATCGGCGCTTTTATCGCCTGGGGGCTGATCACGGCCCTGTTTATCTCCAGCGGCTGGCTGCCCAATGAAAAATTCGCGACCCTTGTGGGCCCCATGTTGACCTATATGCTACCGGTTCTGATCGGCTACACGGGCGGAAAGAACGTGCACGGCGTGCGGGGCGGCGTCATCGGCGCTATCGCCACCATCGGCGTCATTGTGGGGGCCAACATCCCCATGTTTCTTGGGGCCATGATCCTCGGACCCTTCGCGGGCTGGGTATTGAAAAAAGTCGACGAATCCATTGAGGGGAAAATTCCCGCGGGCTTTGAGATGCTCGTCAACAATTTCGCGCTGGGCATCCTCGGGGCGCTTTTCGCCATGTTCGCCATGCAGATCATGGGTCCCGTCGTTGTGGGACTCACGAATTTCCTCACGGCGGGCGTCCACATCATCGTCGGGAAGGGCCTTTTCCCGCTGGTGTCGTTGTTTATCGAACCGGCCAAGATCCTTTTCCTCAATAACGCCATCAATCACGGCATCCTGGGCCCCATGGGCCTCAGCGAGGCTAGAGAGCTGGGGAAATCCGTATTCTTCCTGCTGGAGACAAATCCCGGCCCCGGTTTGGGCGTGTTGCTGGCCTACTGGATGTTCGCCAAAGGGAGCATCAAAGAATCCGCCCCCGGATCCATTCTGATCCATTTCCTCGGCGGAATTCACGAAATCTATTTTCCCTATGTGCTGATGAATCCCGTGTTGGTGCTGGCCGTCATCGGCGGTGGCATTTCGGGCGTATTTACGTTTAACGTCCTGAAAGCGGGTCTCGTGGCCGCGCCTTCGCCGGGCAGCATCATCGCCCTCATGGCCATGACGCCCAGAGGGGGACATTTCGCCGTGCTGGCCGGCGTCGTCGTATCGACCGTCGTCTCTTTCCTGATCGCCTCGGTCTTTGTCAAACGGGCCGCCGCCCACATGAGCGAAGACGCCCTGACGACAGCCCGGCAGGAAGTCAAGGATCGCAAGCTGGAAAGCAAGGGACTTGCGGTAAAACCCGAAAAAGTCGAGCTCATCGTTTACGCCTGCGACGCGGGCATGGGGTCTTCCGCCATGGGCGCGTCCATGCTGGGGAAACGGCTCAAAGCCAAAAATATCACGATTCCGGTCAAAAATTACGCGATCAATGAAATTCCAGCCAACGCGTCGATCGTCGTCTCCCACGAACAGCTGACGCCGAGGGCGAAAGAGATCCGGCCCGGGGCCTGTCACATCAGCGTGACGGACTTTCTCGATATGTCCGTGGCCGACAAGATCCTGGGCCTGATCGGCGCAACCGCCGCGGAAGCGGCGGGCGCTCCCGGGGAGAAGACCGCGGGAAAAGCGTCCGGAACGATACTCAAGAAGGAAAACATCCTGACGGGGCAGCGGGCGGCCACAAAAGAAGAAGCGGTTCGCCTGGCCGGGAACGTCCTTGTGAAGGGCGGCTATGTGCGGCCCGAATATGTGGATTCCATGCTGAAGCGGGAAAGCGAGGTCTCGACTTATCTCGGCAAGGGTCTGGCCATTCCCCATTGCGCCGGCGACGGCAAGAGCGCCATCATCAAATCGGGATTTTCCGTGCTCCTTTTCCCCGAAGGGGTTGACTTTGCGGCCGGAAAGGCGTATATTGTATGCGGGATCGCCGGAAAGAACGACGAGCATATCGACCTCATCGCCTCCCTGGCCAATCTCGTGGACGCCTATGAGGAAAAGGAAATCAAAAAACTCGCGGCGTCAAAAGATGTCGACGCCGTTTACAGCCTGTTTGAACAGAAATAAAGGGGGGAATTCAACTTGAAAACAAAAGCGGTGCGGCTTTACGGTGAAATGGACCTGCGGTTGGAGGAATTCGAACTGCCGCCCATCAAAGACGACGAAATTCTGGTGGAAGTCATTTCCGACAGCGTCTGCATGTCCACATACAAGGCGGCCCTGCAGGGAAAACGCCACAAACGGGTCCCGCAGAACGTCGATACGCATCCGGTCATTATCGGTCATGAATTCGCGGGCAATATCGTCGAAGTCGGCAAGGCTCACCGGGATAAATTCAAGCCCGGCATGAAATTCGCCCAGCAGCCGGCCCTCAATTACAAGGGATCCATGGCTTCCCCGGGGTATTCCTACGAATACTTCGGCGGAGCCTGCACCTACTGCGTCATTCCGCCGGAAGTCATGGAACTGGGCTGTCTTTTACCCTACAGCGGCAAATCCTACTATGAGGCGTCGCTGGCGGAACCCATGAGCTGCATTATCGGCGCTTATCACGCCATGTACCATACGAAAATGGGCGTTTATCAGCATGAAATGGGCATCGTGCCCGGCGGAAAGCTGGCGATCATAGCGGGCGCGGGTCCCATGGGCCTGGGCGCGGTGGATTACGCCCTCAACTGCGACAGACGTCCCGGGCTACTGGTCGTAACCGACATCGACGACGCGCGTCTCCACAGGGCTTCGAGGATTTTCACGAAGGAAGCGGCCAAAAAGCGCGGCGTGGATCTGTATTTCATGAATACGGCGAGGGCAGGCGACAAAGTGGCCGAGCTGCGGAAATTGACCGGCGGGAGCGGTTTTGACGACGTCATGGTCATGGCGCCGGTCCGGGACGCCGTGGAGACCGGCGACCGGATCCTCGGACGGGACGGCTGCATGAATTTCTTCGCGGGTCCATCGGATCCTGAATTTTCGGCCTCGATCAATCAATATAACGTCCATTACGGGTATACGCACCTGATGGGGACCACCGGGGGAAATACGGCGGACTTGCTGGAATCCCTCGGCATGACGGAAAAAGGCCTGATCAATCCCGCGGTCATGGTGACCCACGTCGGAGGCATCGACTGCATCGCCGAAACGACGCTTGATTTGCCGAAAATCCCGGGCGGGAAGAAACTCACCTATACCCATATCGAAATGCCGCTGACGGCCATAGAGGATTTCGCGGAAAAAGGAAAAACCGATCCGAAATTCAAGGTTCTCGCGGAAATCTGCGACAAGAATCACGGTCTCTGGAGTCTTGAAGCGGAAAACTATCTGCTTGCAAATTTCAAAAAAGCGTAAGGAGGAAACACATGATCTCAAAAGTGACTACTATCGTAAATCCGACAGGCTTTCACATGCGCCCGGCAGGCTTTTTCGCCAACGCCCTGGCCGGGTATCAGAGCGCGATCAAACTCAAGACCCCGGCAAAGGAAGTGAACGCCAAAAGTCTCATGCACATCATCGGCGCGGGACTCAAATGCGGCATGACCGTGGAAGTCATCGCCGACGGGCCCGATGAGGCGGAAGCCCTCGCGAAAGCCGTGGAGCTCATTGACAGCGGCCTCGGCGAGCTGTAAGGGGTGGGGGCCATGTACAAAGGCATCGGCGTTTCAGACGGCATCGGCATCGGCCGGGTCATGTTGATCCAGACCGCGCCCGTAGTCTATGACAACAGGCCCGTGGACGATCCCGAGGCGGAAATCAGGCGTCTTCACGAGACCCTGGATCGCTACGGGGCGGATACGGCGGAAAAGGCCAAACGGGTCGCGGAAAGGGCCGGGGAAAAGGAAGCGGACATTATCCGCGGAAAGCTCCTCATGCTCTCGGACCCTTATATGGCCAGCGAAATGGAAAATCTGATCAAGGAGGGATCCTGCGCGGAGGAAGCGGTCGAAAAGGTATGCGGCATGTTTGAGGCGGCTTTTCTCTCCACGGGGGACGAGCTCACGATGCAGAGAGCCGCCGACGTCAGGGACCTGCGGGACGGCATTCTGCGCATGTTGCTGGCCATTCCCGAGCCCGATATCGCAGGCGCGCCCAAGGGTACGATCCTTGTGGCGCCGGAAATCACGCCTTCCATGACCGGCGAAATCCGTAAAGAAAATATCGAGGCCGTCATTTCCCAAAGCGGCGGCTATACGTCCCACGCGGCCATTCTCGCCCGGGCCATGGGGATTCCCGCCGTCATGAGCGTTCCCGGCATTGCCAACCTTGTGAAAGACGGGGACCTCATTCTCGCCGACGGGAGCTCCGGCACGGTGCTGGTCAATCCCACGGCGGAGGAGCGGGCGGATTACGAGAAGAAAAGAGCCGCCCATATCCGGGGCCGAGAACTGCTCAAAGCCTTCGCGGGCAGGAAAACCGTTACGGCTGACGGCCTGCGGGTCGATCTTTTCGCCAATATCGGCAATGCCAACGAGGCGGGGATCGCCGCGGAAAATGACGCTGAGGGGATCGGTCTCTTCCGGACGGAATTTCTCTATATGCAGCGGCAGCATCTGCCCGATGAGGAACGCCAGTTTGAGGCATACAAGGCGGCGGCCATGACCATGAAGGGACGGCCCGTGGTGATCCGGACCCTCGATATCGGCGGGGACAAGGACATTCCCTATTTAAAGCTTCCCAAGGAAGAAAATCCCTTCCTCGGACACAGGGCCATCCGCTACTGTCTTGAGCGGCCCGACGTGTTTCGTCCGCAGCTGCGGGCGCTCCTTCGCGCCTCGGCCTACGGCGATATTCGGATTATGCTGCCTATGATCACCTGCGTTGAGGAGATCCGGCGGACAAAGGAAATTCTCTCGGAGCTCAAAGATGAACTGCGGCGGGAAGGCACGCGATTCAACGAAAACATCAAGCTCGGCATTATGACGGAGACAGCGGCCAGTTGCGCGATTGCGGACTTGTTGGCGAAAGAGTCTGATTTTTTCAGTATCGGGACCAACGATCTGACCCAATACATGATGGCGGCCGACCGCGGCAACGAAAAGACGCAGGAATTGGGAAGCGTCTACCAACCGGCGGTCCTGCGGGCCATCGAAAGGATTATCCAAGCCGCCCGGGACGCGGGCATCGAAGTCGCCATGTGCGGAGAAGCGGCGGCGGATCCGCTGTTGCATCCGCTCCTGATTGCTTTCGGCTTGCAGGAATACAGCGTTTCGCCATCGGCGGTCCTCGCCGTAAGGCGGAGCCTCTCCCTCTGGTCCGCGGCTGAGGCCGAACGCGTTCGCGACGCGGCCATGGGGCTCGCCACGGCGGGCGAGGTGCGGGCCTGTCTTGAAGCGGAAAGAAAAGAATAGGAGGTTTTCCTAAGAACCCTGCAACAGCACAATAGATCCAATAACCAGCCCGATTCCGAAATATTGCCATGGTCCCAACCTCTCCCCGAATACGAGAAAGCTCATGACCGCAGCAACTACCGGTTCAACGGAGGCGATAATGGACGCCCGTCCGGCCTCTATGGCTTCAAGACCTTTTGTATAGAGCATAAAGGCCAAGATCGTCGACAGGATACCGAGTCCCGCGACATAAAGCGCTATTTTCCCGTGGAGCAGCAGCGGCGCCCACTGCGAAAATCCGCTGAAGGGGACCGAGACCAGCGTGGCGAAAAGAAACGTATAGAGGGATATGGTCATGGCGTTGTATTTTCGGAGGGCGTATTTACCGAAAATACTGTAAAGCGCGTAAAAGAATCCCGCGCCGACGCCAAAGCCATGCCCAGACAGGGACAGAACCCCCTGAAAAGCCGGTAGCGCCCCGGCCACGAAGGCGCAGCCGAGGATAGAAAACACAAGGGCTGCGATTTTGATTTTCGTCAGGGCCTCCCCGAAAAGTAACCGCGAAAAAAGTATTGCAAAAAACGGGGCCGTATACAAGAGTATCGTAGCGATGGAAACACCCGATTCGTCAATTGCCCGAAAGAGGCAGTAATTGAAAAACATGACGCTGACAACCCCGGTACCGACAAAATACCGGCAATCGGCTGGTCTTATGACAAGAGCGCGCCGGTCTTTACAGAAAATCCAGATCAGGAGACCCAAAAAGGCCGTCAGCATTCGGGCGGCTACGACCTGCATCGGGGTGAAACCCGCCGAGTACAGGTTTTTTACAAAAAATCCGATGATCCCCCAGAGAAAAGCCCCCGCGAGGATCGAAAGGCATGCGTTTTTTTTCGTCAATGTGCGCTCCCTGGAAAAATTCTCCTCAGCTATATGATACATATATTATATCATATTTTGGTTACCCGCACAATATAGCGAAGAGCCAAGGTAGTGTCAATATTTTTTAGGGATTTTTCAAAAATTTTTTTGATTGCCCTGTCTGCCGATATGATCTGCCTTATCGCTGGATGATTTATGCAAATGCCTTGTTGCCATGCACCAAATTTCTGAGCCACTCATATTTTTTTAATTCTATCGCTGGGATCGGGCAGTTGGCGATCTTAAGGTCCCGCTCCCATTTTCTGTTGGCACGGATTGTCTCGATTTCTGGCATTTGCTCTACTTCTCTGTTTTCACAGTTCTTTTCACGAAGTGATTTTACGACATCCGCCCAATTTCCTTGATTACAACGAAACGCTCTTAGCCTTGCCATGTTATCCAACCCAACTAGGCTCCAACCTAATGGCCTGCTGCTTAATCTACTCGATAATACGTGGCTCACTTGCCCTTCAGCACAGCATCCCGTCAAATATTTCGCATCCGTTATCTGGATTTCTATTGCGCG
>JAISTB010000035.1 GCA_031272775.1 Fusobacteriaceae bacterium
GTATACTATAATTATAAAGCCCAATCACTGAATTGTCAACGATATTTTCGGACAGCCAAATATCCGCTATCCTTCCTGGGTCAACTCCAGAACCTTCCCGACGAAATACAAAGGAATATTCGTAATCCCGCCATTTTTCATATATCCGTTTGTGCTGAAGCGGACAGCCGCTTCCAGTTTGTATTTCCCGATATAATTCTTGAAGCTGACGGCATTTTTGTTTTCACTGGATTTAACCTCAACGGGAATCACGTTTTCGTCCCGCTGAAAAATAAAATCAATCTCCCTGTCTTGCGCGTAGGCGTAAAAGTAAGGCGGGTAGTCCAAAAGAGGCAAAAGCTGTTCCAACACATAGTTTTCGGCCAATTGCCCTTTGAACTCAAAGGCTTCCGACAGCAAGATGGATTTATTGGTGAGCCCGGCCATATGCTTGATCAAACCGACATCCAGCAGGAAAAGCTTGAAGTAATTCAGTATTTCATAGGTTTTCAGCGGATATTCGTTTTTTGATACATTGAGGATACGATAAACGATTCCGCTTGAGACAAGCCACTCGATGGCGTCCTCAAAATCCTTTGCCCTCGCGCTTTTACTGATTGCGGCGTACATAAACTTCTCATTGTTTCTTTTGGCGAGCTGGGGTACAATGCTTCTGAACACCTGCAGGATACGACCGCTGTTAATTTTGCCGCTGTGCTTGGTGAAATCGTCCTCGTAAAGGGAGACAATCTCCCCTTGAATGACGCTTATTTCTTCGGGGGCGGCCTTCGTTGCCCAGGATTGGACGCACTCAGGCATTCCGCCGATGATCAGGTATTTTTTATAGTGCTCCGTCATTCGTTCGTGAAAGGCGGAAACATAATCTTTTCCTGATTTGACCGAAGTAAAATATTGGTACATCCCCTTGTCGACGGCCGCCAGATATTCTTCAAAAGTCAAGGGATAGACGTCCAGCAGATTGACTTTCCCAACGGGATAGGACACGGGCTTTGCGAGATACGTTCCCAGCAAGCTTCCGGCGGTTATGACGTGGTATTCGTTTGCCTCTTCGTTGAAATATTTCAGACTGCCGAGGGCGTTGGGACATTCCTGTATTTCGTCCAAAATGACAAGGGTCTTTCCGGGTAGAATGGTTTTTCCCCGAATGAGACTCAGCCGTTCAAGAATCCGCTTCGGATTCTTGGTGTCGTTAAAGATCCCGGCCGCGTCGGCGTCTTTATCGAAACTGACATAGATGCTGTCCTTATAGTACCGTTTCGAAAACTCCTTCATCAACCAGGTTTTACCGACCTGTCTCGCGCCTTTCAATACGAGAGGTTTTCTTCGTGAACTGTCTTTCCAGCGTGCCATTTCTTCCAAAGCCTTTCTGTACATCTGCAACGTCTCCTTCTCCGGTAATTTCTCTCTCAAACACAATATACCACGTTTTTAAGAAAAAATCAAGGGGAAAAATCACGTTTTTACGAAAAAAAATGAAAAGAATTACTGCGTTTTTAAGAGTTTTTTAGAGAAAATTTTCACGTTTTTAAGAATCGCCTTCATACGGAGACATTTTCTTCCCTTTACACAAGACCCTTTTTCCTGTATAATGGAAAAGGACGACGCGGTCGCGGACGACAGCCGGATCGCGTCAAACCTCAGTAAATTCACCGAAAAAGGAGCAAAACCCATGACCATCCCCGCGAAATTAGCCAAAGAATTCACCCTGCCCCTCCCTCTGACTGAAGCCGTCATCGCCCTGATCGAAGAGGGCAACACGATCCCTTTCATCGCCCGTTACCGTAAAGAGGCGACCGGCGGCATGGACGACGTGACGCTCCGAGCCTTTGACGAAAGGCTTTCGTATCTGAAAGGCCTCGAAGCCCGCAAAGAAGAAGTGATCCGTCTCATCGACGAACAGGGCAAGCTGACGGAAGCGCTCCGGGCCGAGATCGAAAGCGCGGAAATCCTCCAGCGCGTCGAGGATCTGTACAAGCCCTTCAAAAAGAAGCGGGCCACCAGGGCCTCCAAGGCAAAGGACGCGGGTCTCGAGCCTCTGGCCGCCCTGATGTTGGAGCAAAAGCTGACTACGGGAGATCCGCTGGAATCGGCCGCCCCCTATGTCCAGGCCGAAAGCCCTTACGATACGCCGGAAGCGGCTCTGGGCGGGGCCTGTGACATCATCGCCGAGCAGATCGCCGACGATCCCGAACTCACGGGAACGCTCCGGGACATGACGCGAAAGCAGGGGATCATTTCCTCGGAGGCCGTCAACCCCGATGAGAAGAGCGTCTATGAGATGTATTACAATTTTACGGAGCCAGCGGCAAAAATCCTCAACCATCGGATTCTGGCAATCAACCGCGGCGAGAAGGAAGAAAAACTTAAGGTCAGACTGGTCGTGGAGCAGGATAAGCTGACGAACTGCGTGGAACGCCGGATCATCAAAAGGCCTTCCATATTTACGGAGCTTCTTAAAACAACCGTTGCCGACAGCTACAAGCGCCTCATGGCCCCCTCCCTCGAACGGGACATCCGCAACGAGCTCACGGAGCGGGCGGAAAAAGACGCCATCGAGGTTTTCGCGAAAAATACGGAAAACCTCCTCAATACGCCGCCTGTCAAGGGGGCCAGAGTCATCGCCATAGACCCCGGCTACCGCACGGGCTGCAAGGTGGCGGTCCTTTCGGAGACCGGAAAACTTCTCGATTATACGACCATTTATCCCACCGCGCCCAGAAACGACGTGGCAGGAACGGAGCGGACGCTTCAAAAATTGGCGGAAAAATATGAAATCAACGTCGTTGTCATCGGAAACGGCACGGCCTCCCGGGAAACGGAGGAGGTGGTCGCGGGCTGGATCAAGAAAAGCGGCCTTTCCGTCAAGAGCACGATTGTCAACGAAGCGGGGGCCTCGGTCTATTCCGCCTCAAAACTGGCCTCGGCCGAATATCCGGACCTGGACGTCACGACCCGGGGCGCCATGAGCCTCGGGCGGCGTTTGCAGGACCCGCTGGCGGAGCTTGTCAAAATTCCTCCCAAGAGCATCGGCGTGGGGCAATACCAGCACGACATCAATCAATCGGCTCTCGAAAAATCCCTTACCGGCGTCGTGGAAAACGTCGTGAATCGCGTGGGGGTCGATCTCAATACGGCAAGCGCCAGCCTCTTGGGCTATGTATCGGGCATAAACGCCGCGGTTGCGGGAAATATCGTCTCTTACCGGGAGGAGAACGGGAGCTTTACCGACAGAAAACAACTGAAAAAAGTCCCCAAATTGGGGGACAAGGCCTTCAAACAGTGCGCGGGCTTTCTCCGGATCCGGGACGCGAAAAATCCTCTGGACGGGACGGCGGTCCACCCCGAAAGTTACGGGGCGGCCGCGGAAATTCTCAAAAGAGCGGGCGTTTCCGGGAAGGAGCTCACGACCGGGGGCGTGGCCGACATCGAAAAGCGGGTAGGCGACCAGAAGAAACTGGCGGAGGAGCTGGGCGTGGGTCTCCCGACGCTCCGGGATATTCTCGCGGAAATCAAAAAACCCGGCCGGGATCCCCGGGATGACGCGCCTCCTGTGATCTTCAACCGGGCGGTTCGGGCCATGGAGGATCTGGCCGTCGGCATGCAGCTGACTGGAACGGTCAGAAACGTCGTCGATTTTGGGGCCTTTGTGGATATCGGCGTCAAGCAGGACGGCCTTGTCCACATTTCGCGGATGAGCGAGCGCTTTATCCGGCATCCCTCGGAAGCGGTGGCGGTCGGCGACACCGTTACGGTCTGGGTTACGGCCGTCGACAAGGAAAAAGGGAAAATCGGGCTCAGCATGGTAAAAGGGAAGGTCTGACCTTCCCTTTTCTTATACGCGATATTTCTCCATTTTCCCCGATACGCCGGGCCCCACGACGCAGCGGAGCAAGACGCATTCCGCCTCATAGCGCTCTTCCTCGACGAGGGCGTTCCGGTGCAGCCAGGCCACGCTTGCCGTATCGCTGTAGGGGATCCGGTAGCGCTCGATCCAGGTCTTTTCGGGAATCAGGGCCTCTACGGCCTCCAGAAAAGCGGGGATGCCTTCGTTAAATTTCGCGCTCAGAAGAACGCTCCGGTATCCGGGAAAAAGCTCCGTGATTTCAGTCGTTTTTTCCGGCGTCAGCCGGTCTTTTTTGTTGAGGGCCAGAAGCGTGGGCTTGTCCGCCGCTCCCAACTCTCCGAGAACGCTTTCCACGGCCCGGATTTCGGCGGGAATGTCTTCGCTCGCCCCGTCCGCCACATGGACGATGACGTCGGCGTAAAGGACCTCGTCCAGCGTGGACTTGAAGGCCTCCACGAGGTCGTGGGGCAGCTTCCGGATGAAGCCCACCGTATCCGTAAAGGAGAGGACTTTTCTCGAAGGGAGCTGTATGGAGCGGGTCGTGACGTCAAGAGTCGCGAAGAGCATGTCTTCGGCGAAGACCGCCTCGTTTTTCGCGCCGGCCCTGACCGGGTATTCCCTGACGAGAAGGTTGCGCAGCGTGGATTTGCCGGCGTTGGTATAGCCCACGAGGGCGATTCTCGGAATGCCCGACAGTTCCCTTCTTTCCCTGCGGACGGCCCGGGCCCTCTCCAATTCCGCCAATTCTTTCTTGAGGACGAGGATCCGGTCCCGGATCCGCCTCCTGTCCGTTTCGAGCTTTGTCTCCCCCGAACCTCCCCGGATCCCGAAGCCCGCCCGGGACATGCCCGCGCCCTGGCCCGTGAGTTTTGCCGCGCTGTATTTGAGCCGGGCCAGTTCCACCTGGATCTTTCCTTCCCGGGAGACCGCCCGTTTGGCGAAGATCTCCAGGATCAAAACCGTTCGGTCCATGACGCGGCAACCCAGGATTTCCTCAAGATTTTTGGCCTGGATTCCCGAGAGCTCGTCGTCAAAGATCACGAGGTCCGCTTTTCGTACCTGGCGGAACAGCGAGAGCTCCCTTACTTTTCCGCTTCCCAAAAACGTGACGTTGTCGGGCTTCGCCTTTTTCTGGAGAAAGGTCCCGACGGCTTCGATGCCGCAGGCTTCGGCCAGTTCGGCCAGTTCCTTCAGGAGGGCCTCATTTTCGAGCCCCACGAGGACGGCCCGCTCTTTATCGCTTTCGGTGGCGACGCCGCTTTCCCTGACGCCCGCCGCTTCGATCTCCCCGATGATCCGAAGATAATCGACGCGCGTCGCCTGATCCGGCGAAAAGGGCCGGGTCAGCCGGTAGGAGACCCCTTCCTCCCCGAGGGCGCAAAAGCCCGCGGAAATATCCGTAATCCGCCCGTCGCCGGCGACCCCGATCGCGCACATGGCGTCAAGGCGCAATTTTACCAGGGCTGAAATATCCACGTCGGAGAGCCTGGAATCGCCGCCCGGGTGCGTGTGGAAGACGCGGATCCCCGAGAGCTTCCCTTCGGCCGCCGTCACCGCCGGCAGGCCCGCCGTCCTGTCGTCGCCTATGGAAATTTCCGCGACGTTTCCCTTCCTGTCGATGGAAACGCTGATTTCCCGGTTGATCCGGGCGCTGATTTCCGCCATGGGAACGAGGATTTCCTCCGAGATGAAGACGTCTTTTTCGAGTTTAATCGTGTGGATTGACTCCAGGGCGGAAAGGACTGTTTCCCTGATGCCGCCTGTATTTCCTTTGATCATAAAACCACCTCTTATCTGGAAAATATCCTATCACGAAAGCGGGAAAAAGGCAAGGGTTTTCTCCGCCACGGAGAATTTTCCCGCCACAGAGCCCGTGTCGGAATCCTGTCCGGACAAAATAAACAAAAAAAACTTGCCTATTTGCGTATCCTATGGTATAATATTATGAGATAAACGTTCGCATTTTTTGGTTTTGTTGCGCCAGGCGCGAAAAAACCCATATAGGCGGGCAAACGGGATGAGGAAAATGCTTGGTATTATGGGCGCCATGCGGGAAGAAACGGAAGCGTTGCGCGGGGAAATGCGCGACGCCGTTGCGCTATCCGCTGGAAATCTGCAATTTGTCCGGGGCAGCCTCGCCGGAAGGGACATTGTCCTGACCCAATGCGGCATCGGGAAAGTGAACGCGGCCATGGCCGCGACGCTGATGATCGAGCGCTTCGGGGCGGAAAAGCTCTTCTTCACCGGCGTGGCCGGCGCCATTGATCCGGTCCTCGATATCGGAGATATCGTTATCGGGACGTCCCTCATCGAGCATGACTTCGATATTACAGCCTTCGGGCGCGCCCCCGGGGAGATTCCGGGCATGGAAACGATCGGTTTTCCCTGCGATTCCGGACTCGTCGAACTGGCGGACGTACAGGCAAAAAAACTCTTTCAGGACATCAAAGCGGTCAGGGGCGTCATCTTGAGCGGCGATCAATTCATCGCGTCCCCCGAAAAAATAGATTGGTTGAAACACACATTTGGCGGTATATGCACAGAAATGGAAGGGGCGGCGGTCGCCCACGTCTGTCATTTGTTGCGCGTACCCTGTCTGGTCCTCCGGGCGATCTCCGACAGGGCCGACGGCAACGCCAAAACAGACTTCGGGGCCTTTGTCCGCACATCGGCGCTGCGGTCCAAAGTCCTTCTGACAAGCCTCCTGCAATCGCTCTGAGGCCAAAATCCCCGGGCGGGTGATTCCATGGACGTGAAGACGGAAAATCCAACGACAACAACTCAAAACAATATAGACGCGCTGCTGGAAGAGCTCTACGCCTATTCCATGCACGGGATCAAGCTGGGCCTTGAAAACATCCGCATCCTATGCCGGATGTTGGGCAATCCCCAGAGGCGCTACAAGGTCATCCACATCGCCGGCACAAACGGCAAGGGATCCGTGACCGCGACGATCGACAATGTCCTCCGAAAGGCGGGCTGCCGGGTCGGACGCTACATTTCCCCCCACATCCTGCGTTTCAACGAAAGAATCGCCGTGGACGGGGAATATATCACGGACGAAGAGATCGCCCGATATTACGGGCGGGTTCGGGAAGCCATCGCCATATCCGACGTGAAACCCACGTTTTTCGAAGTCACGACGGCCATGATGTTTCTCTGGTTCGCCGACAAAGGCGTCGAGTACGCGGTTGTGGAGACCGGCATGGGCGGGCGCTTCGACGCGACGAACATCTGCGACGACCTCATCTGCGTCATCACCAACGTGACGCTGGAGCATACGGAATTTCTGGGAAAAACGGTCCGCAAGATCTCCCGGGAAAAGGCCGGAATCATCAAACATTGCCGCGACGTCATCGTCGGCGATTCCAAGCCCACATTCCTCGGGCAGATCACAAAGGCCATGCCCAAGGGCGCCTGGCCCGTCAACGTCCTCGCAAAGTACAAGGGCGCGAGGTTTACCAGCGATTACGACAACTTTACGATAACGGTCCATGTGGACGGCAAATCCTACGTCTACAGCTTATTCGGGGACTATCAGTTCAAGAATTTCCTCTGCGCCTACGAGGCCCTCAAAAGGCTTCGGGTATCGGAGGAGGCCATGATTGAGGGCTTTGCCACGACGGTCTGGGAATGCCGCTTCGAACGCTGGTCAAAGGATCCCCTGATCATTCTCGACGGGGCCCACAACGCCGACGGCATGGCGGAACTGGCCAAAATTATCCGCAAGGGCTTCGCGCGAAAGGACGTCGTCGTCATCACTTCGATCCTCAAAGACAAGAAAATCGAAGACATGGGCGTATCCCTCGACAGCATGGCGGATACCGTGATCTTTACGGCCATCACCCACAATCCCCGGGGACTTCGGGGGGAAGAGGTCTTGGCCCGGATAAGTTCCGCGGAGGCCGAGCACCTTGTGGAAAACGATCTCGGCGAGGCGGCGCGGCTGGCGCGGGAAATGAACAAAAAACTGACCCTTGTCTGCGGATCCTTCTATCTCCTCAGCGAGTGGAAGGAAAAATTTACGAATCAGTGAATCAACGACCCAACAGCTCAACTTATTCACAACGCAAAGCTATAAACGTATCCGGGAAAGATGCGTATCATTGAAACAAAGGATTTTTATCATGGACAAGCACGGAAATCGGGCTCAAAAGCAGACGAAAAAAATACCGGATCCCTTCCGCACGGCGGTAAAGGTTTTGCTGCTCACGCTATTTTTGGTCGCGGAGACTTTCCTCGTCCGGAGCGTGCTGGCGGAAAGAACGGAAACGGCCCTTCGCAAAAAAGAATTTACGGACCGGGTCGAAGCGGGTTTTCGTATGCGCGACGGGTCCTTTTACCGGAATACCGAATATGTCAAGCAATACCGGGCGCGAACGGCCCCGGCGGCCGTGGTGGTTTCCCACACGTCCGACTCCGCAAAGGGTGATCTGATTGAGTAACGCCTCAAACCCCACCATCGGCGATCTGATTGCGGCCCTCTCCCTCGAGGTCCTGAATCCGGGCAATCCCGGCCGGGAGATCGAGGGGCCCAATATCTACCAGATCGGCTATGAGCTGACGGGTTTTTTTAATTACAGCAAGGCCGAGCTGGAGCAGTCCATCCAGATCTGCGGCCGCAAGGAACTCATGTATATCAAGACTTTGCCCCGGGACAAAATCGATTCCCTGCTGGCAAAGTATTTTTCATTTCATTTTCCGGCCCTGATCATCACCTGGGACGACCCGGAAATCGAGGCCGTCATGGTGAAAAAGGCCGCGGCCCAGGACGTGACGCTCCTGAAGAGTAAATTGGACACGCCGGTCACGATCCGGATGCTGAAGGTCTTTTTGCAGAAGCGCTTCGTCGATGAGATGATCCTGCAGGGGCACATTTTCCTTGAAATCTACGGCATCGGCGTTTTGATCACGGGCTATGAGGACGCGAAAATCGGCGTGACCATAGAGCTTTTGGATCGGGGGCACCGGATGATAACCGACGACAACGTCGTCGTCAGAAGGCTCGCCGAAAATTACCTCGAGGGCTGCAATCGCCTCGACAAGAGTCAGGAAGACAGCCATTTCTTTCTGGAAAACAAAAAAGACGGCACGAAGATCGATATCACGACCCAGTACGGCATCCAGTCCACAAGGGCCAGAAAGAAAATCGACCTCCTGATCGTGCTGGAGGAATGGCACGAGAGTGAGTTTTACGACAGATTGGGCCTCGACGAGTATTATACGGAGCTTCTGGGGGAAAGGGTGCCCAAGATCGTCCTTCCGGTCAGGAAAGGGCGCAATCTGGCGGTCATTCTCGAAGCGGCGGCCATGAATAGCAGGCTCAAAAAAATCGGGGAAAATTCCGCCGAAATCTTCGTGGCGGAGACGAAAAAGATCATCGAAGAAAACAAGCGGCATCAGGGGGATCAGGCTATGGAGAAAAAAGCCATCGGGATCGCGGATCTCAAAAATGAATTCGGGCTCAAAGTATTGGCGGGAGAGGAATATCTCGCGAAGACCACGGTGTCCACAGTGTCCATTCACCGGCCGGCCCTGGCCCTTTCGGGCTATTTTGATCTCTTTGAGGATCCGGAAAATATCTGCATCCAGGTCCTTTCCCGGGACGAATTCCGCTACCTCTCGTCGATCCCCGAAGACGTCAGGGAAGCCAATATGAGAAAGTATCTGAGCTATCCCTTTCCGATGATCGTCACGACCATCGATACGGATATCCCCCAATGGTTTTACGACATGCTGAAGGAAACGCGGCTCGTGCTCTGCCGGAGCCCCTACCGCAAGGTTTCCCAGATCATCGCCAATTTCAACGGCTATCTGGAGACGGCCTTCAACCCTACGATTTCCACCCACGGGGTCTTTCTGGAGCTCTACGGCTTCGGCGTATTGATCACGGGAAAGAGTCAGATCGGAAAGAGCGAAACGGCGCTGGAGCTCATCCACCGGGGGCACCGGCTCGTGGCCGACGATTTTGTGAAATTTTCCAAAGATACCGGCGGGGCCGTCGTCGGAAGGGCGGCAAGGCTGCCTTATTTTATGGAAGTGCGCGGCTTGGGCATCATCGACATCAAGGCCCTCTACGGCCTCGGGGCCGTCCGGCTCAACAAAAGGCTCGACTTCGTGATCGAGATGCGGGAACAGAAGACGGAAGACTACTTGACTTCGCTGCATTACGAGAGCGGGACCTTTGAGATCCTCGGGAAAAGCATCCCCAAGATCGTCCTCTACATGTCCTCGGGCAGAAACGCCGCGGCCATGGTGGAGATCGCGGTCATGAACCGCATGGCCCGGGCCTTGGGCCATGATCCCGACAAGCTCTACCGGGAAGGGCTCAAAAAACTCACCGAAGAAGAAAGAAAACTCATAGAGGAGAATCCGAGATAGAAAAAATGGACGCCATGCAAAGAATTTTGAAAATTATCCGGGCCAGCCGGCGCATCATCATCACGACCCATGTGAATCCCGACGGCGACGCCGTGGGCGCGTCTCTGGGGCTTTTTCTGGGGATCCGCAAATGGGCGTCCCGGGAAGAGGACTGGGATCCGCAGATCCGGATCGTGCTGGAGGATAAGGCCCCCGATACGACGGCCTTTCTGCCTTATTATGAACGCCTGGAGCGCTGGAGTTCCGACGAGCACTACGAGGGGGACCTTCTGATCTGCCTGGACGCCGCCGACCTCAAAAGACTGGGGAAAACGGCGGTACTCGCCGAGGACCATGTCGTCGTCAATATCGACCATCACATCACGAACCCCGGCTACGGCAAATACAACTACGTCAAGGACATTTCCTCGACCTCGGAGATCATTTTCCGCCTCCTGCAAAGCGCCGGAGCGCCGCTGGATACGGAGATCGGCGAGTGTCTCTATACGGGGCTCGTAAACGACACCGGCAATTTTTCCCATGACAACGTGACCAAGGATACGCTTTATATGGCGGGGACCTTGGTCGGGATCGGCGTCGATAACGCCAAAATCATCCGGGAGTTTTTGGAGAACAAGAGCTACGGGGCCATCAAGCTCATCGGCGAGGCCTTGTATTACATGCAGTTTTACCCCGAAGAAAAACTGGCCTACTACTATCTTCCTTACGCGGAGATGATCCGGCACGGCGGCAGGAAGGAAGACACCGAGAGCATCGTCGAAAGACTCATCGAGTATAATGAGGCCGAAGCGGCGCTCTTTATCCGGGAGGAGGAGACGGGACTTCTCAAGGGCAGTATGCGCAGCAAAGTCGATTCTGTGGACGTGGCCAAAATCGCGGGCTGCTTCGGTGGCGGCGGGCATAAAAAGGCCGCCGGCTTCACGGCCAAGGGGACGGCGGACGCCGTGCTCGCGAAAGTTTTGAGACAATTGTCGGAAAATGAGCGGAAAAAATAAAAAAAGCATTGAAAAAAATCCCGAAAAATAGTATCCTATACATAAGAGATGAAAAGAAACGAAGCGATCTGATTTTTTTAAGCGAAACGGAGGTTCGGCATGGAAATCGTATTTATCAGGCCAGGCAGGATTGAAGACTGCGAAAAATGTATCCCGGAAATCAAGAGCAACAAGATAATGCTGATCAATTTGTCCGACGTGGAAAATGACAAAGCCCAGCGGATCATCAACTACCTGAGCGGCGCCATGTATATGCAGGAAGGCCTGCTGAAGGACGTGGCCGAACGGATTTTCTGCACGATCCCCCGGGGGGTCAAGCACTCGTATCTGACAAATGAAGACGAAGAACCGGAAATCACCATCGACAGATGACAACCAATGAGTCCTGTGACGCCCCGCCTGTGACGGGGCTTGTCTTTGTGAAGGAGCGCCCATGGAAGCGGCAAGAGCAAAAGAAAGCGGAAATATCGGCGAAATCAGCGCCAAACAGCTGAGCCTGGAGATCGCGAGGCGGAAGAAAACCCGGACCCGGGTGATCCTCGGCATCACGCTGATCCTTGTCGTGATCAGCATCCTCAATATGTACAGCACGGCCCTGCTTTCCCCCGACCGGAGGCAGATCATCCGGAATCATTCGGCCTACCTGCTGCTGGCGCTGGCGGCCGGGGCAATCTGCTCCAACATCTCCTACCGCCGCTTTGACGGCAAGCGCCTGTGTCTCCTGCTCCTTTTGGGTTCCGTGGCGGGGCTTGTCCTCATGCTCGTGGGGCACAATTTCCTGCCGAAATTTTTCCCGCGGATCAACAACACCAAGAGTTGGATGCGCCTGGGGAGCATCGGCTTCCAGCCGGCGGAATTTCTGAAACTGCCCTTTATCATCTTGATCGCCCATCACCTCGCCTATTGCGAGGAACATAAACTCAAAAACTTCGCGGTCGTGGCCAATGTGCTGCCCGTATATTTCGTTTTCGCGGTCCTGATCCTGCTGCAAAACGACCTCGGGACCGCCATCCACTACGGATTGATTCTCTGCTTCATGCTGTTTTTCGCCCGTATCGATATGCTCTATATCCTGGGGGCGGGGGGACTGGCCCTCTCGTCTCTTTCGGGGCTGACGCTCTGGCTGCTGTCTCTGGGCGGGCAAAACATCAAGGGTTACAAGCTCAAGCGGATCTGGCTTTTTATCACGGGGCTCACCCGGGGCGAATACGACCCCGACATCGGCTATCAGGTGGGGCAGTCGATCCTCGCCTTCGGCAACGGCGGCTGGAAGGGACAGGGCTATTCCAACGGCATCCTGAAGCACGGCTACCTGCCCGAGACCCGCACGGACTTCATTCTGGCGACGCTGGGGGAGGAATTCGGCTTTATCGGCCTTTTGGTTATCTTTATTTTGTTTTTTTTGCTCTTTACGTTGACGCGCTCGACGGCCATGGATGTGGGCCGCCCCTTCGGACGCTATCTCGCCGTGGGGATCGGGGGCTTTCTGATGACTCAGATGTTTATCAATCTCTTTGTGGTCATCGGCCTTTTGCCGGTCATGGGGGTCCCCATGCCCATTTTGAGCTACGGGGGGACATCGATCCTGACGATTTTCCTCGCCCTCAGCATGATCATGAATATGAATTTTCAAACGAACGATGGACAATAAAACTTTATGCCATATGGAGGACAGACAACAATGAAAGACACGTATGTAAAAGAGATTTTCCGGCAAAGCGAGGCGTACCTCGGAAAGGACGTCAAGCTCTCGGGCTGGGTCAAGAAAATCCGGGTTTCCAAGAACCTTTGTTTTATCGAGCTTTCCGACGGGAGCTTTTTCAAGGGAATACAGATCGTCTGCGACGCGTCGCTTCCCAATTTTGACGAAGTATCGCGGCTTTCGATCATCTCTTCGATCGTCGTGACGGGTCCCGTCGTGGAATCCCAGGGGGCGGGGCAGGATGTGGAAGTTCACGCCGCCACGGTGGAAATCTGCCAGAAGGCCGATCTTGATTATCCGCTGCAAAACAAGCGCCATTCCTTTGAGTTCCTCAGGACCATGGCCCATCTGAGGCCCAGAACCAATACGTTTACGGCCGTATTCCGGGTGCGCTCCGTCGTGGCCTACGCGATCCACAAATTTTTCCAGGAACGAGGCTTTGTCTATGTGCATACGCCGATTATCACGGGATCCGACGCCGAAGGGGCCGGAGAGATGTTCCGGGTTACGACCCTCGATCTCGCCAATGTGCCGAAAAATCCCGACGGGACCGTGAACACCAAAGAGGACTTTTTCGGAAAAGAAACAAATCTTACGGTTTCGGGACAGCTCAATGTGGAAACTTTCTGCGCGGCCTTCCGCAACGTCTATACTTTCGGGCCCACGTTCCGGGCGGAAAACTCCAATACGGCCAGACACGCGTCGGAATTCTGGATGATCGAACCCGAACTGGCCTTCGCCGACCTTGAGGCCAATATGGAGACCGCCGAGAGCATGGTCAAGTTTATCATTCAATATGTCAAGGACAACTGCCCCGAGGAGCTGGCGTTTTTTGACCAGTGGATCGAAAAGGGCCTGATCGCCAAATTGGATAACGTGCTGAACAGCGAATTCGCGAGACTTTCCTATACGGAAGCGATCGAAGTCCTGAAAAAATCCGGCCGGAAATTCGAATATCCCGTCGAGTGGGGGATCGATCTGCAGAGCGAGCACGAGCGCTATCTCGCCGAAGAGCATTTTAAAAAGCCGGTATTTTTGATCAATTATCCCAAGGACATCAAGGCCTTTTACATGAAGCTCAATCCCGACGGCAAGACCGTCCGGGCCATGGATCTGCTGGCCCCCGGCATAGGGGAAATCATCGGCGGCTCCCAGCGTGAGGACAACTATGATCTGCTCTTGAAGCGCATCGAAGACGACGGCATGAAAAAAGAGGATTACGGCTTCTACCTCGACCTCAGAAAATACGGTTCTTTCCCGCATTCGGGCTACGGTCTCGGCTTTGAACGAATCCTCATGTACATAACGGGCATGCAGAACATCCGCGACGTGATCCCCTTCCCGAGAACGCCCAAAAACGCGGATTATTAAGAGTTGACCCCTCAGCCGGCATGCGTCGGGGGTCACAAAATTAACTCAAATCACACGGGGGTGTATTGAAAAAATGCCAAACGAATTGATCTGGTTTTTGATGTTGCTCGCGAATTTCGCGTGCATCATCGCAATTTATTACTTTTTCGGCCTCACGGGCCTCTTCTGCTGGATCCCCATCGCGACCATACTCGCCAATATCCAGGTCACCATGCTCGTGGAGCTCTTCGGCTTCACGACGACGCTGGGGAACGTTCTCTACGCGGGCTCCTTCCTCGTCACGGACATCATGTCGGAAAACTACACAAAAAAAGACGCCGTGAGAGCCGTCAAAATTGGATTTTTCGCGATGATCGCGACGACAGTCATCATGTCCTGCGCCATTCACATGGCGCCTTCGGCGACGGAGGGGGGCGGCATCTCCTTTGAGGGCGTCCGGAACATTTTCGCCTTCATGCCCCGGGTGTCCTTCGCGTCTCTCGTGGCTTACGCCGTTTCCCAGACCCACGACATCTGGTCCTATTTCCGGTGGCGGTCCTGGTTCCCCGCCAAAAAATTCATGTTTATCCGGAACAATATGAGTACCCTGGTGAGTCAGGCCATCGACAACGTAATCTTTACGGCCGTGGCTTTCTGGGGCGTCTACCCCTTTGAGGTCCTCGTGCAGATCTTCTGGTCGACCTATCTTTTGAAATTCATCATCGCCCTCTGCGATACGCCCTTCCTGTATCTGGCCGATTACCTGAAGCAAAGCGGCAGGATCAGAAACGATGTTGAACGCCCAAACTGAGGGCCCCTTCAAAGTATTTCCGGCGGAATTGGGCCTCATAGCCCAGCGATACGGAAAAATCCGGCGAGAGGTGATGACTGAGGCGGATATCGAAAGCGCCCGAGGAAAGAGGATTGCTTCCGAAGGCGCGGATCGCGCTGATATCGCCCTGTAACGACCAGCGTTCCGTAAAAAACGCGTATATCCCAAGCCCGGCGACCCCGCCGGGTGTTTTTTCGTCTTCCCGGGAAAGAAGGCTTGTTTGCTTGCCGCGCCGCCATTCATAGTCGACGCCCAGGTGGGGGTAGAGCGTCAGGATCTTTTCCATCAGCGTAAAATAGCGCCCGGCTTCGAGACCCGAGAGGAAGCTGTGGATATGGCGACGCTGATCCGACCCCGGTCCCGACAGATTCTCCCGGCTCCGGGTATAGGCCGCCCGGGCGAAAACAAGCCATTTGTCCGCTTGCGCGCCGATCGTCATATTGAGCCCGTGGCTGCGGACCCGAATGTTCCCGCCGTTTTTGAAAGCGGCATAAGATTTGAGGTAAGCGTAGTCCATGCCCAAAAAGAGCCGGGGATGCTTGACGGAATTGCTAAGGCTTCCGTAGCGGAGGCCCTTGATTTTTGTCTTGTATTCCCCCGGATTTGCCGCAAGATCTTCCTTTTGATTATCGGTCCAGGCTTCGCTCAGGACCGTGAGGTAGACGCTGCTTTGGCTTTTCCCCGAAAGCCCGGCCTCACGGAGTACGGCCTGCTCCCGGATATGGGTCGCCGCGGCCCCGGTCAAAAGCCGTCCCTGTCTTTGCGGCAGGGAGGTATCGTAATTGCTTCCCCGAAGGGAAAAAGGCAGCGCGCAGAGCGCCGCCGCCCAGAGGATTTTTCGTAAGGTTTTTTCTTTTCCCGCCTTCAAGTTTACTCCCTTTGGATCTAATTTTTCCTTCTGCCGAAAATCCGCAGCAGGTAGAGGAAGAGATTCACGAAATCGAGATAGAGTTCCAATGCTCCGATAATGCCCATTTTCTTAGCCATAGAGGGATCTTCGGCCATAAGCTCATAGGACCAGCGCTTGATCCGGTTGACGTCATAGGCGATAAGCAAGGTAAATATGGCGATGCCGCCGACGGTTCCAGCCCAGTACAGAGCCGGCACCTTGAACCAGAGATTGAACACGGACACGAGCATCAGGGCCACAAGCCCGATGAAGAAGAAGCGTCCGTAGCCTTGCAGGTCTTCCTTTGTCATATAGCCGTATACGGAGAGCGTAATAAAAATGGCCAGCGTGATCAAAAGCGTATAGATGATGCTGTTGACGCTGTAGACCGCGCCCACGGCGGCGAAAGTCACGCCGGTCAGGGCCGCGTAGAGGTAAAAGAGCAGGGTCGCCGCCACAGCCGAGAGTTTTCGGATCATAAAGCTCAAAATAATCACGACGCCCAACTGCACGAGGGCCACCAGTGTGAGGCTCGTCACGGCCGTATAGAGCAGCCTGTGGTTGACAAAGAGCAGGTAGAGCGCCACGACTGCCGTAACCAAAATCCCCAGCGTCATGTGCAGGAAGGACTTCCGTAAAAAATTGTGTCCCGTAAAGTCATAGACCCCTTCGCTCGATTCCGCCGGGTTGTAGTGATCGGGCCTTTCATAGGTTTCCACTTTTTCCATGATTTCATCTTCGCGCATGTGTTTCACTCCTTTATGTGAATGGTTTTTATACAAATCTATAAATCCGGGACAAAGTCCCGTATGGATTTATCCTATTATATCATATTTTTTGTTGAAATCAAAGGGAAATCACCGAAAAATTCCGGTCGACGACTCCGATGCCGTCAACGGCCGAAGAAGTGATCCCGCCCGCGTAACCGGCCCCTTCGCCGACGGGGAAGAGGCCTTTGATGTTGAGGGATTCCCCATTTTCATCCCGGAGGATCCGCAAAGGGGACGAGGTCCTTGTTTCAAGACCGAAGAGATTGGCGTTTTTTCCCGCAAAGCCCGGGTATTTCTCCTGCCAGGCGAGAAGGGCCGCCCGGATGTTCGCGGTGAGGTACGGAGGGAGCAGATCCCCCAGGGGGTAAGGCTTGAGGCTCATCCGGTAACTCGTTTTGATTTCTCCCCGTGAGGGGGTCCCCGTGAGGAAGTCCTCCATATTCTGCCACAGGGCGCCGTAGGTCCCCATGAGGGCGTAAATTTGCCGCTCGAGGCGCTCCTGCAGTTCCATCCCCGCGAAGAGCTCCGGCCCCAGATCGGCGGGGCCTATCCCCGCCACAAGGCCCGCGTTGGCAAATTTCCCCGCCCGAGCCGCTTCGCTCATGCCGTTGACGAGGGAAGCGCCGGGGTTCGAGGCCGCGTTGACGATCTCCCCGCCGGGACACATGCAGAAGCTGAAGACGCCGCGGTTTTCCCGCTTATTGTGGTACGTCACGGAGTAGGTCGCGGGACCCAGCGCCGGATGACCGGCCCAGGGGCCGTATTGCATCCGGTCGATGTCCTCCTGCCGATGCTCCATGCGAAAGCCCATGGCAAAGGGCTTCGGCGCCATGGCGCAGCCGATTTGCCCGAGCATCCGGTACGTCTCCCGGGACGAATGGCCTGTGGCGAGGATCACGCAATCGCAGGGGACAAATTCCCGCGCTCCTTTGGGGTCAGCTACCTGAATTCCCGCCACGCGGCCTTCTTTTATGACGAGCTCCTCCATTTTCCGGCCGAAGAAAAAGCGCCCGCCGGTCGCTTCGATCATTTTCCGCAGAGCGGTGACGACGGTTTTGAGGACGTCTGTCCCCAGATGGGGCTTGTAATCCCAGCGAATGCGGGGGTCCGCCCCCGCGGCAACCAATTCTTCGAAGACATCGGCAATCAGGGAGCTTTTGATCCGGGTGTTGAGTTTCCCGTCGGAAAAGGTGCCCGCGCCTCCTTCTCCGAACTGGATATTGGAGCGGGAATCAAGGATCCCTTCCCGGATAAAGCGCGCCGTGGTCAGGGTCCGGGCGTCGACAGGCTCCCCCATTTCATAGACGAGGGGGACGCAACCGTAGCGGGTGAGCCGCAGGGCCGCGAAGAGTCCGGCGGGACCCGCGCCGATGACGACGACTTCCCGGCCGGGATATTTGGGGGCGCGGATCTCAGGCGTCTCCGCGGGAACGGGGACGATGTCCTTCCCAAAAGCAAGATTTGCCGGCATTTTGAGCGTTATCCGGAGACTGTAGAGAAATTTCAGCCGCCGCTTTTGCCGCATGTCGAGGGAGCGCCTGTTCCAGCTGAGGGCGGCGATATTTTCCGCAGCGACGCCCCGGATGTCCAGGGCCTCGAGGATGGCCTCCTCCTGGGGGACGTCGATGGGGATTTCGATATTGTGGATGTCGACCTGCATAGGGGTCTCCTTTTGGGGGAAAATTTGTCCCTCTCGGGATGATGCTTCTGAATAAAGGGTATCACAGAATAAGGATACTTTGCGGGACATAGCGCGCTTTGACCGTATCTACATATGATGGTTTGTCAAGTCCCGCATATTTCCAATCCCTTATCGGGTAGTACAACCTGCGAATCGCGTTGCTCTTGTTTTCATATTGCGAGGTAACGTTGTAAACAACGGCAAAATTGTTCTCCAGGTCCATGACAAGAACCGGGCGTTCTTTACCGGCGTTTCCGTTTTCAAACACCATATAAGCGTGATAAACCTCGAACAGTTCCATCAGCCGTTTACCGCAAAATCGTAGAGTTCAGGATCTTTGTCCTTATCGACAACAATTTCGCCCTTCTCGTTGGTATCAAGAATGATCTTGGGATAATTCTTGGCGCGGAACGCAAAACGTAACTGCTCATCAAGAGAGGCAACAGGTTTTGGGACAAAAGGCAGCTGATTCTCATTGATTATCTGGCGATAGAACATTTCGATAGCCGTTGTGTGGCTTAATCCCATGCGGGCAAGCAGCGTGCCCGCGCGTTCTTTGATATCCGAGTCAATCCGGATGTTCAGATTTGTTTTTGTCACTGTGTTCATAACAGCACCTCCATGTTGATATTTTAACATGATTTCACGCTGATGTCAACACAAAACCCGAGTTAGACAATACGGATATCCCCCTCACTCCTCCATATAAAACCTCGTTCCCTGTGACTTCAGCACTCCGTCCCGCTTGAGATGGCTGATCTCCCGCATCATGGCGCTTCGGTCCACGCAGAGGTATTCGGAGAGGGAAATCAGCGACATGGGGATCGTAAAGGGATTGGCGCCGGCCGAATGTCGGATGTATTTGAGGTAGGCGAGGAGCTTTTTCCGGATCGTGTTCTGACTCATGATGCTGATGTGCAACGACAACAGCTGCACTTTTTTCGCGGTCATATGAAAGAGATTGTTGATGAGGCGCGTGTGGTGCTCGCAGATCTTGTTGCAGGGCGTGATGATGTGGTGGTAATCGATAAACATGACCTTGGCGTAGGACGTGGCCTCGATGATGTATTCAAAATTCTCCATGGGCACATGGAAGATTTCCCCGAAAACGTCGCGATTTTTGTAGGTTTCCAGTTCCTGGTACTCTCCGTCCTGGTTGATGGCGTACAAATGGGCCGTCCCCGAGAGCATGACGCCGATTTTATTTTTTTTGTCCGAATAACAGAGGATCGTCTCGTTGGCGTAGTAGGTCTTGAGCTCCGGCTTGAAACAATAAATCATTTCCTTGACCACGTCTTTGGGAATCCCGTCGTCGATAAAAAATTGCTGCATTTTTCTTTCCCCTCCTTGCGAAAATAAGGCTTAATTAGAATAATATCACGAAAATGTTGCAGATGCAACATTATTTTTTGTTCAAAAATGATATCATAATGGCACATAATGTTTCAAACAATCATTTTTTGATGGATAAGCAAACGAGATCAATTCAAAGGAGGTAATGTTATGTTGTTCAAAACATCGGAGAAACACGAAGAATTTCGAAAATTGATCCGGGATTTCGCCGAGACGGAGGTTAAACCCAACGCCTTTACCTGGGATCAGGAAAACGAGTTTCCTGAAGAGGCTGTCCGGAAGCTTGGTCAAATGGGCGTGTTGGGAACCCCCTTCCCCGTGGAGTACGGCGGAAAGGGCCTGGACATCTTGTCCTACGCCATTGCCGTGGAGGAACTCTCCCGGGTGGACGGCGGCACGGGCGTCATCCTGTCGGCCCATGTGTCTCTGGGTTCTTGGCCCATTTTCGCCTTCGGAACCGAGGAGCAGAAGCAGAAATACCTGGTTCCTCTGGCCAAAGGGGAAAAGATCGGCGCCTTCGGCCTGACGGAGCCAAACGCCGGATCAGACGCCGGCGGGACCGAGACGACGGCCGTCCTTGAAGGGGACTATTATCTTTTGAACGGCGGCAAGATCTTTATCACCAACGCGGGACCCGCCGACATTTACGTCGTATTCGCGGTCACGACCCCCGGCATCGGGACAAGGGGCATCAGCGCCTTCATTGTGGAAAAGGGCTGGGAAGGCTTCACATTCGGCGAGCACTACAACAAAATGGGGATCCGCTCTTCGGCCACGACGGAGCTCGTCTTTGACGACGTCAAGGTGCCGAAGGAAAACCTCCTTGGCAAGGAAGGCGAGGGCTTCAAGATCGCCATGGCTACCCTTGACGGCGGCCGGATCGGGATCGCGGCCCAGGCGCTGGGAATCGCCCAGGGGGCTTACGAAGAGGCTTTGGAATACGCCAAGGAAAGAAATCAATTCGGCTATCCGATCGCGGGACAGCAGGCCGTTTCCTTCAAATTGGCCGATATGGCCACAAAGCTCCGGGCCGCGCGCTTTTTGATCTACAGCGCCGCCGAGCTCAAGGAAACCCACGCGCCCTACGCCATGGAAGCGGCCATGGCCAAGATGTACGCGTCCGATATCGCGCTGGAAGTGACAAACGACGCTTTGCAGATCCACGGCGGCAACGGATTCATGAAGGGCATGCTTGTGGAACGGGCTTACCGCGACGCCAAGATCTGTACGATCTACGAAGGGACAAACGAGATCCAGCGGGTTGTCATCGCCGCCTCCCTCGTCGGGAAAATCAAGACCGCGGCTGCGGCCCCCGCCAAGGCCAAGGGCCCCATTACGGGCGTCCGGAAAAAGCAGATATTCGCCGAGGGAACGGCAGGGGAGCGGGTCGACGCCCTTGTGGCCGCCCTCAAGAAAGACGGTTACGACTTTACGGTGGGGATCGACATCAATACTCCCATTTCCCAGGCCGACCGGGTCGTATCGGCCGGAAAGGGCATAGGCCCCAAGGAAAACATGAAGCTGGTGGAGGATCTGGCCATCCAGGCCGGAGCTGCCCTGGGCTCCTCGAGACCTGTGGCCGAAACGCTGAAATATCTGCCTCTCAACCGCTATGTGGGCATGTCGGGACAAAAGTTTAACGGCAACCTCTATATCGCCTGCGGAATTTCCGGAGCGGGCCAGCATTTGAAGGGCATCAAGAACGCGACGACCATCGTGGCCATCAACAAAAGCAAGAACGCGCCGATCTTCAAAAACGCCGACTATGGCATTATCGGAACGTTGGAAGAAATCCTGCCCCTTTTGACCGCGGCTCTCGATACGGGCGCGCCCAAGACGGAAGCGCCGCCCGCCAAAAAGATGAAACGGCCGACGATCAAGAAGGAAAAATCCCGCTGGGAGACCTGGGTATGCGGCGGCTGCGGTTACGAATACAATCCGGAGCTCGGAGACCCCGAAGCGGATGTAGCCGCCGGAACAACCTTCGAAAAGCTGCCTGAGGACTGGATCTGCCCCGAATGCGGCGAGTCCAAAGACAGTTTTATCAAAGCCTGATATCAATCAATCCGCAGGGACGGATGTCCACATCCGCCCGAATCAAGATAAATCCCGCAGGGGCGGCATATTGCCGCCCGAGGAAACGAATATCAAACCCATAATGTTGTAAATAAGGAGAGTGATACAATGTATTGCGTAAGAAAAGTGACAGACGATTTGTTCTGGGTCGGAGCGAACGAAAACCGACTGGCGCTGTTTGAAAACATTCACCCCATCGAAAACGGCGTGTCCTACAATTCCTATCTGCTGCTGGACAAGAAGACCGTTCTCTTTGATACGGCCGACTGGGCCGTTTGCAGACAGTTTATCGAAAATATCGAATATGTATTGAACGGCAGACCCCTCGATTTTCTCGTGATCAATCACATGGAGCCCGACCACGGCGGATCCATCGAGGAAATCCTGCTGAGATATCCCGACGTGACGATTATCAGTACGGAAAAAGCCTTTATGATCATGCGCCAGTTCGGCTTCAAGATCGACGGTCACACGCTGAAGGAAGTCAAGGAAGGGGATACGGAGACCTTCGGAAAGCACACGGTGACCTTTATCGCGGCACCCATGGTGCACTGGCCTGAAGCCATGGTGACCTTTGACATCACAAACGGCGTGCTCTTCGCGGCTGACGCTTTCGGCTCCTTCGGAAAACTCTCGGGCCGTCTCTTCAACGACGAGGTCAATTTCGACCGCGACTGGATCGACGACGCCCGGCGCTATTATACGAATATCGTGGGCAAATACGGCCCCCACGTGCAACTCTTGCTGAAGAAGGCTTCGAGCATTTTGGGCAGCATCAAGATCATCTGCCCGCTGCACGGTCCCGTATGGCGCAGCGATTTCGGCTACATCCTCGACAAGTATATCAAGTGGAGCACCTACGAGCCAGAGGAAAAGGGAGTACTGATCATCTATGCCTCCATGTACGGAAATACAGAAGCCGTAGCCAACAATTTCGCGAGCCGCCTTGTGGAAAAGGGCGTGACGAACATCAAAATGTACGACGTGTCCAAGACTCACGTGTCCTTCCTGATCGCGGATACCTTCAAGTACAGCCATGTGGTATTGGCCTGCGTGACTTACAACCTGGGCGTTTATCCGGTAATGCACAATTACCTTGAGGACATGAAAGCCCTCAACGTGCAGAAAAGGACCTTCGCCGTTATCGAAAACGGGTCCTGGGCGCCCAAGTCCGGCTCCCTGATCCGCCAGTTCCTCGACGAGGAATTGAAGGAAATCACGGTTTTGAACGACGAGGTCAGCGTGCTTTCCTCGCTCAGCGAGACGAGCGCCAACGATCTCGAACAGCTGGCCGACGCCTTGGTTGAATCCGTCAAGGAGTAAAGAAAAAGCAAATCCATCTCAAAAAGCGGGGCGAACGCGGATTCGCCCCGCTTTTTTCCATAATTCCATGAGCCGATGGAATCGGTTTGTTTTTGATCATTTCAAAGACTTCAGAATATCCGTGCTCGAATGATTTCATCCAGCGTCATTATGGATTCCTCATAAGAAACGGGCCTATAGAGCAGATGAATCAATTTTTGCTTGTAATCCGCTTCAAAGGTGCGTTTCCGGATTTGATAATCGCAAATCGCGAAAATCTTGTCGATCAGCGTCCGTTCAAGGCTTTGCACGGAAACCGGAAAGCGCGTCAGTCCGTAGTGCGCTATGGCTTCGTGCAAATTCATAAATTACCTCACTTTCAATCAGCTTCATCCCGACGGATTTCGGATAGTATTCTATATATTGCTGAATATCTCCACGCTTCAGGTTTATCTTTCTGACGTAGCGCAAAAATTCTTTCTGCTTTAATTCCTTACTTTCAAGATTGTTGACGAGTTCCAGAAAACGAAGAATCTGATAGTTTTCGCTTGTGATCTTTGCCCTGGCTCTTCTGACGATAACCTTCTGATAATCTACCAGCACCCGGGACAATCTTGAATTTACGTTGTTCGAAACGATTTCCAGCGTATTGGGGACCTGCGTCGTCAATCCAGCCGCATTGAGCAGGGTAAATCCTGAATAATAACCATAAATCTCCGCTCCGTTCGTTATGTATTTTTTCTCTATTACGTCCCGCGGACCGATCATAGACAGCCCGTATCGCAGCATTGTCGGCAGATAATATACGCCGGGGGAGTATCTGATCAGTTCTCTTTTTCGGATAGCCTCGTCAATAAACTGCGAAATTCGTGGCCGGGAGTAATTTCCGCAGACCGCTTTGATCTCGTCAATCAGGATCGGCGTATTTTCGCCGTATTTTTCTTTTAAAACCTGAACGAATTCCATAAAAATCTCCCTCTCTGTGCTTTGTCAACAATATTATAATCTTTTTAACATTATATGTCAAGAAGATTATAATTTTCAACAAAGAAAAAAGGCCTAACTGGGAGTGTCAGGCCTATATGGGTCTGTTCACATGTGTGAACCATGGGTACTAGAAACAAACTGTCATTGTTCCACGTGAATATCATACCAAATATTTACTTGAATTGCAAATTTATTTTATCAATAGTTACCATATACCAGATATATCGTTCCTATTTGAGCGCCCCGGTAGCCTTGTGGGCGTCAATCAGCTGCTGCACGTTGTCTTTGGTGATCAGCGGGCAGTCGATATCGGTATTGACGAGGCCCGTAACTTTTCCCGTGAGGATCTGGTCCGCCAGTTCCATGCTCTTCCGGGCCAGTTCGTAGGCGTTCTGGAACGAGGTGGACGTCAGGCGTCCTTCCTGGATCAGGAGGGCCGCTTCGGCCGTGCCGTCTACGCCGTAGGCGAGAAGATCTTTGTACTTGGGGTTGTCTTTTACGACTTCAAGAGCGCCCGCGGCCATGTTGTCGTTGGTGGAAATCACGGCGTCGATCTTGTCGTTGGCCTGCACCCAGTCTTCCATGTAGCGCATGGCTTCATCCTTGTTCCAGTTGGCGATCTGTTCGCCGACAATCTTGACATCGGGTCTCTTGTCAAAAAACTCTTTCTGCCAGGATTTGCGGCGTTCGGTGGCGTGAAGATTTCCCGCGGGTCCGTTGATGACAACGACTTTGGCGTCTTTCGGCACCTGGGTCAGCGCCAGTCTCGCGTTGACGGCGGCCTGTTCATAGGGATCGGCGTCCACGCTGTTGGTGATGGGTTCCAGTCCGGGTACGCGGGGATTCGTAATGATAATGGGGATTTTGGCGTCCACAACCATTTTGATGTAAGGCGTCTGGGCTTCGCCGTCATTGGGCTGCAGAATGATCAGGTCATATTTGTTGCTGATGCAGTTTTCAATGAAGCCGCTGATCTTGTCGTTGTCCGCCTGCCCGTCCATTACGGAAACCGTGAGGTAGGGATATTTGGCGGCCTCATCTTTGATGGAATTGGCAAGCCAGGCCGCGAAGGAATCCCCCTGGGCCCGGGCGATGTAGGCGACTCTTTTCTTGGCCTGTCCGCTGGCGAGGGTTACGAAGCAAACGAGGATCGACAGTGCTGCTAAAAACAGGATTTTTTTCATGATACCTTTCATAGAATAGATTACCTCCTTTTATTTGGTTTATGACTTGACGGGCCTCCGATAACCGCGGAGACCGCTTTTGCCCTTGAGATAAGCCTATCTGGGCCGGGACCGCTTGTTTTTCGCGTAGATGTCCATGATGACCGCAAGAGCGATGATGCCGCCCTTGATGATCTGCTGCAGATAGGAATTGACTTCCAAAAGATTCATGATATTGTTGATGATGCCGACGATAAAGGCCCCCGCGAGGGTCCCCATGGCGGTTCCGATGCCGCCTGAAAAACTGGTGCCGCCGATGATGGCCGCCGTCAGGGCCTCAAATTCATAGCCCCCCGCGGCGTTGGGAAGCCCCGCGTTTACCCGGGACATGAAGATGATCCCCGCGAGCCCCACGAGGAAGCCGTTGATCACATAGCAGACGAACTTGGTCCGGGGCACCATGATCCCTGAGGCGTTGGCGGCCTCTTCATTGCCGCCGATGGCGTAGAGAGACCTGCCGAAGCGGGTATTGTTCAGGATATACCAGGTCAGGACCAGCATCAGAAGCATGATGATGACCGGGATCGGGATGAAGCCGAGATAGCCCTGCCCGAAGACCACGTAATTACCGATTTGGTAGATATTCTGCCCCTTCGTGTACAGAAGTACGGACCCTCTGGCGACCGCCGTCACGGCCAGGGTCGCGATAAAAGGCGGCGTCTTGTAGATACTCACGAGAGCGCCGCTGATGGCGTTCATGACGACGCCTGTGGCGAGCGCCACCGAGAGCGCCAGGGGCATATTTCCCGTGGCCTTCCATACGGCAATGGAAAAAACCCCCGCCAGGGCGAGAACGGCCCCGGAAGCGAGGTCGATGAGCCCCGCGATGATCAACATGGTCTCGCCGAAGGCCAGGATGGCCACGACGGAATTCTGCCTCAGGATATTGGTCAGATTCATTACCGAAAGGAAGTTCCGGTTGAGAAAGGAACTGACGACGAAAACCGTCACAAGTATCGCGAATATACTGTATTTGCTTAAGATCGCCCCGAGTTTTGACCCGGAAGCCTTTGCGTCCTTTGCCATAGCGCTTTATTCCTCCAAGCGGCGGATACTCCGCCTGATTTTTGCCGCGTCAGTCTCCCGCGTTTTGCATGCTGCCAGTGGCGTATTGCATGATGAGCTCCTGGGAGAATTGCTCCCGGGGGATTTCCGCGACGATCCTGCCCCGGGACATGATGTAGATCCGGTCGCACATGCCCAAAAGCTCCGGCAGTTCCGAAGAGATCATTACGATGCCTTTTTCCCCGTCTTTGACGATATCGGACATCAGCTTGTAGATTTCATATTTGGCCCCGACGTCGATGCCCCTGGTCGGCTCGTCAAAGAAAAAGAACGTGGGATCCCGGATAAGCCATTTGGCAAGCGCTACTTTTTGCTGATTGCCGCCGGAAAGGTTCGCGACCGGGGTCTCCAGAGAGGGCGTTTTGAGCCGCAAATTTCGAATCTGCTCCTCCGCTTCCCCGATTTCCTTTTTTTTGTGCAGGCGTCCGCCGTAAATATAGCGGGCGAGGTTGGGCAGGGACATATTTTCCCGGACGTCCCGGATCAATACGAGTCCGTAGCGTCTCCTGTCCTCGGAGATATAGGCGATCCCGTTTTTGACGCTGTCCGAAACGCAGGTGACGGCGATACTTTTGCCGTCGACGCTGACCTCCCCGGCGTCAAAGGGATCGAGGCCGCAGACGGCCCGGGCCACTTCCGTGCGACCGGCGCCGACCAGTCCCGCGAAGCCCACGATTTCCCCCGAACGGACTGTAAAATTGATGTTTTGGAAGAGACTCCCCCGGGAAAAGTCTTTGACCGAGAGCGTCCTTTCCCCTTTTTTCGCTTCCTGCTTCGGATAGTCGTTGGTGAGTTCCCGCCCCACCATGAGGGCGATGACCTTATCGATCGAAAGATTCTTCGCGTAGTCTGTGCCCACGACTTTTCCGTCCCGGAATACCGTGATCCGGTCCGCGATCCGGAACAGTTCCTCCATTTTGTGGGAAATGTAGATGATACTTTTCCCCCGGTTTCGAAGCTCGATGACTTTGCGCAGGAGGTTGTCGGTCTCTTTTTTTTCGATGGAGGACGTCGGTTCATCCATAATGATGACCTGGGATTCCTTGTGGATGGCCTTGACGATCTCCAGCATCTGGATCTCCGCGATCGTGAGATTCTTGAGCTTCGTGTGGACGCCCTCCGTCATCCGGGGATTGTCCAGCAGGCCTTCGCTTTTGAGGAGTTTTTCCGTTTCTTCTTCGATATAGTTCCAGTCGATCCGGCCGAAGCGTTTCACGGGCCAGTCGCCCATAAAGAGGCTTTCGGCCACGGTCATTTCCGGCACATAGGCGCATTCCTGGAAAATCATGGCGATGCCGTGCTTTCGCGCGTCCACGGGATTTTCGATGGAGACGGGCTTCCCTTCGATGAGGAGCTCTCCCTCGTCGGCCCGGTAGATGCCGTTGATGATCTTCATCAGCGTGGATTTTCCGGCCCCGTTTTCGCCGCAGAGGGCGTGGACCTCGCCTTTGTTCGCATAAAAACTGACCTTGTCAAGGGCTTTGACCCCCGGAAAGGTCTTGGTGATATTGCGTAATTCGAGATATTTTTCCATAATTTTGCTCTCCGCTGACCGGATGGCGCCGGGAATGGACTCTGCGGACGGTCCGCCCTCGCGGGCGATTTCGCTGCTGTCGTTACTATATTTACCACAGAAATGTCAATCTGTCAAGGGCATAGACAAAGTTTTGGACAAAGTTTTTTCAAAAAAAGATTCCCCTTTTGCCCGGCGCGTGCTATAATGCATAGGAAAGCACATAAAACCCAAGCGCCGGAGGAAAACCATGCTCAAAGGAAAAACGGTCCTGCTGGGGCTGACCGGCGGCATCGCGGCCTACAAAATCGCGAGCCTCGCCAGCGCCCTTGTAAAGCTAAACGCCGCCGTCAACGTGATCATGACGGAAAACGCGACAAAATTCATCGCGCCGCTGACATTTGAAACCCTTACCAACCGCCGCTGTGTGACCGATACGTTCAACCGGGAGTTCTCCTTTGACGTGGAGCACATTTCCCTCGCCAAAGCGGCCGACATTTTGGTCATCGCCCCCGCCAGCGCCAATACCATCGGGAAACTGGCCTGGGGCATGGCCGACAACATGCTGACGACAACGGCCCTTGCCTGTACCTGTCCGGTCCTCGTGGTCCCCGCCATGAACAGCCGCATGTACCTGAACCCGGTCGTTGCCGAAAACATGGAGCGCCTGAAAAAGCTCGGCATGGAATTGATCGAGCCCGCCAGCGGCAGACTTGCCTGCGGCGACGTGGGGATCGGGAAAATGCCCGAGCCCGAGACGATTCTCGCCCATATCCTGCGGTTGATCGCCCGGGAAAAGGACCTCAAAGGAAAGAAAATCCTCGTGACCGCCGGACCGACCCGGGAAGCCATTGACCCGGTCCGCTATATCACCAACCACAGCACGGGGAAAATGGGCTACGCCCTGGCTCTCGCCGCCGTCAGGCGCGGCGCGGAAGTCACCCTCGTAAGCGGTGAGACGGCCCTAGCCCCGCCGCCCTTTGTGGAGACCGTGACCGTCCGCTCGGCGGAGGACATGTTTGCCGCCGTGACCGCCAGGGCAGGCGACGCCCATATCGTCATCAAGGCTGCCGCCGTGGCCGATTACCGGCCCGAAACCGAAGCGCCCGAAAAAATCAAAAAAAGCGGAGACGGCATAACGCTCTCCCTTGTCCGGACAAAGGACATTCTGGGCTGGCTCGGCCAACACAAAAAGCCCGGACAATACCTCTGCGGTTTCGCCATGGAGACCGAGAACCTCCTCGAAAACGCCCGGGCCAAATTGACCCGGAAGAATCTCGACCTCATTGTGGCCAATTCCCTGCGGGAAGAGGGCGCGGGCTTCGGCGGCGACACAAATATCGTGACGCTGGTCGCGGCGGAGGGCTCTCGGAAACTCCCGCTTCTCTCCAAGGAAGCCGTGGCCGACGGCATTCTCGACGCGATTTTGTACGGCCTTGAAGGGAAAAAGTAACATTTTCCGAACATAATGCCCGTCAACGGAAAAAATCGGGACCCTGCCCAAAAATATTTTTCTTAGCTGATTTTCGGCGGAATTGTCTGTCTTTCCGTACGAAAATCGGGATATCGAACAAAATATACAAAAAACCGGAGAAAAATCCAACGCTTTTCCGGTTTTTATTTTGGCGTCGGATTTGACTTTTTATTTTGGTACAGTTATACTGATTTTATGGATGAATTTTCCCGGAAAGGGGAACAAAAATCAAGAAGGAGGGGTTGTATTGAAAAAGTTGGAGATCATAATCCGGCCCGAAAAGCTGGATACGCTCAAGGATATCCTGACCGAGAACCACATCACGGGTATGATGATCACGAACATCATGGGCTTCGGCAACCAGATGGGGCATACGCAGCAGTACAGGAGCGTCAAGTATTCCGTCAATCTGGTCCTGAAACTCCGGGTGGAGACCGTCGTCCGGGATGAGGCCGTGGCGGGGCTCGTGGCCGCCGTGACGTCAAAGCTCGCGACCGGGCGCGTGGGGGACGGCAAGATCTTTATCTCGCCGGTGGAAAACGCGGTCCGAATCCGAACGGGGGAATCGGGGGAAAAGGCATTATAATCTTATGACTCGAGGGGGCGTTAAAAAATGGAAATGAAGTTGATCAACATCGTCTGGGTGTTCCTGGCGGCGGTGCTGGTAATGTTTATGCAGGCCGGTTTTGCCATATTGGAAGCGGGGCTTACCCGGCAAAAGAACACGAACAATGTGCTGATGAAAAATATCCTGGACTTTTGTATCGGGTCCATCGTATACCTCGTTCTGGGCTTCGGATTCATGTTCGGGACTTCGGTCGGGGGCCTCATCGGCGGCAGCGGTTTTCTGAATCCGACGGCCATGGCCCTTCCGCAGTTTGAGGCCCTGTCGCCATCGGTCTTTATCTTTTTCCAGACCGTCTTTTGCGGGACCGCGGCGACCATCGTCTCCGGGGCCATGGCGGAACGGACGCGCTTTGTGAGCTATCTGATCTATACGTCGGTCATATCGCTGATCATCTACCCGACGTCGGGTCACTGGATCTGGGGCGGCGGCTGGCTGGCCAATATGGGTTTCGTGGATTTCGCGGGCTCCACGGCCGTGCATTCCGTGGGCGGATGGGCCGCGCTCATGGGCTCCATCATGCTGGGCCCCCGGATCGGCAAATACGACGAAAACGGCAAGTCCCGGGCCATTCCCGGGCACAATATTATGATGGCGACGCTGGGGGCCTTTATCCTCTGGTTCTGCTGGTTCGGCTTCAATCCCGGCTCCTCCCTTGAGGCCGCCGAGTATGTGGGGCACATCGCCATGACGACGAACCTCGCGGCCTGCGCGGGGGCTCTCGGGGCCATGTTCTTTACGTGGATCCGCTACGGCAAGCCCGATATCTCCATGACGCTGAACGGCATCCTGGCGGGCCTTGTGGCGATTACCGCGGGCTGTCACATTGTCTCTTTGTACGGCTCCATCGTGATCGGCCTCGTTTCCGGCATCCTCGTTGTCTGGGGCTGCGAGACTCTGGACCAGAAGATGCATGTCGACGATCCCGTGGGGGCCGTGGGCGTCCACTGTCTGAACGGCATGTGGGGGACCATTGCCGTGGGCCTCTTTGCAACGGCGACGCCGGCCTCTCCCGAAGGGCCGCTGGGCCTCTTCTACGGCGGCGGCTTCAGCCTGCTGTGGATCCAGATCGTAGGGGTTGTGGCCGTAGGGATTTGGGTTGCCGCCACAAGTCTCGCGATGTTTAAGACCATCAAATCCACGATCGGGCTTCGCGTATCGCCCTCCGAGGAGATCGAAGGCCTCGATTTGGGCGAACACGGTTCGGAAGCTTATCCCGATTTTATCAAGCAGAGTTACGACTAAATACCGGCTTGATCGCAAAAAAAAGACGCCTCAGGGCGTCTTTTTCATAATGTCTTTCATGCTTTCACTTTAATCATCGTTTTATCTTTGCCGCTGATTCCGGGCTTGGTCATTTCATAAGGATTCAGAATGATTTCGAGATCCGTGGGCGCAAGCAGGCCCTTTCTCTGTACGATTTCCTTGACGGGTACGCTGGTCCGGAGCGATTCCTTGGCGATCTCGGCGGCGTTCCGGTAGCCGATATAGGGGTTTAGCGCCGTGATGATGCCTACGGAGCGGTCGACCCAGTACTGGCAGTTCTCGCGGTTGGCCCGGATGTCCTTGAGACAGTTCTTCACAAAGGTGTTGACGGCGTTTTTGAGGATCTTTATGGTCTGGAACATATTGAAGAACAGGACCGGCTCAAAGACGTTCAGCTCCAGCTGTCCGGCTTCGGCGGCTTTGGCGATCGTGATGTCGTTGCCGAAAATCTGGAAGCAGACCTGGTTGACGACTTCGGGGATGACCGGGTTCACCTTTCCGGGCATAATGGAGGAGCCCGGCTGCTGCTGCGGCAGGATCAGCTCCCCGATGCCGGCCTTGGGTCCCGAGGCCATGAGCCTGATATCGTTGGCGGTCTTGGAGAGGTTGACGGCGCAGGTCTTGAGGGCCGCCGAGAGCCAGGCGAAGCTGTCGAGGTTCCGGGTGCCGTCGATGAGGTCCGTAGCCCTGCGGAATGGGAAACCCGAGAGTTCCGCGAGGATACGGACGACATTTTCCGCGTATTTTTCGTCGGCGTTAAGCCCCGTTCCCACGGCCGTTGCGCCCATATTGATATAGGTCAGCTCCTCCGTCGCGAGACGGATCCGCCGGATATCCCGCTCCACGGGCTCCGCGAAGGCGCGAAATTCCTGCCCCAGCCGGATCGGGACGGCGTCCTGGAGGTGGGTGCGGCCCATTTTCAAGACGTCGTCAAATTCGTTGCCTTTGGCCCGGAGCGTGTCGACGAGGGTCTGCAGGGATTCAAGCAGGCGCTTGATCTTGATCTGCACCGAGAGCTTTCCGGCCGTGGGTACGACGTCGTTTGTGGACTGGCTGCAATTGACGTGATCGTTGGGGTTCACCCGGTCGTAGACGCCGAGACCGCCGCCCAGGAGTTCGTTGGCGCGGTTGGCGATGACTTCGTTGACGTTCATGTTGACGGAGGTGCCCGCTCCGCCCTGGATCACGTCGGTAATGAACTGATCCCGGAATTTTCCGGCCATGATCTCATCGACGGCGGCGCAGATGGCGTCCCTGACGTCGAGGTTGATCATTCCGGCCTCGTAATTTGCCATGGCCGCGGCTTTCTTCACGGTCGCCATGGCCTTGATAAAGGTCTTGCCCCATTTATAGCCGGTGATATGGAAATTTCGCGAGCCCCTGAGCGCCTGTATGCCGTAGTATGCGTTGGCGGGGACTTTCATTTCCCCGATGGAATCGGATTCCAAGCGATAACGTTTCATGTATCCTCCCGGTCGAAGCGTGATTTTCTGTTCTGCCTGTATTATCCCATGAATTTTCTTCGGGGGCAACAAAAAACACGCCTCTCAAGTTTCATATTATATACAATTCGGAAGATTTTCATATATTTGATATATGATTTCGGGACATTTTCCCGTTTTTGAGCGGAAAATTTTGATTTTGGGGTGGAAATGAAAATAAAATGGTCATTTTTGTCCGTCGCTTGTTGGCGCTAAACGCCAACTTCAAACAAAAAAAATTTTCAAAAAATCAAAAAACTCCTTGCTTTTATCTAAGAAATATGCTATAAAATGAGTAGGAACATTTTTTGTTCTGAAATTACTACTTCTAAACGATGGTATACTAGATAAGCAGGGAATGAAGCCGTTTTAACAGGTCAAAAAACAAGCGAAAAAGCATCAAAATGTCTTGCAGAAATGTGACAAAAGTTTTTTGGACAGCTTGTTCTACGCGGATCATTCAAAAACCGTACACAGTTGACGCCAAGCGGAGTAAGCTTGTAGGATTTCGGTCAAGTCGGGGAGAGCGGTAGGAAAGTATTGTAAGTCATGTAGTTGTATGACGGACCGGAATGTATTGAGCGCTTTGCGTCGGAAACACGCCTATTCGGTAATCACTGCCAAGAGGGGGGCAAGGGATTATGAAAGACAAAAGAAAATGTGTGAAAACGGAATAATGGACGCGTAACGCAGCAACCAAAAGCCATGAATTCGAAAATAAGTTAAATTTAAACATAATCGGACCAGCCAACCGATGAGAATAAACCGGGACCAGCCATCCCGGTTTTTCTTTGGCTGGATTTTCAACATTTTATTTACTTTTTTGATAAATGTGGTAAAATAGAGTCAAGAGAAAACGTACGTCACAAATTGATTCCGAAAAGGTGGTCAAGATGAATTTTTTCAAAAATATCGGTCCGAGACGGATCATTCAGATCCTATCCGCCCTTGTGGCGCTCTATGCCCTTGTCCGGATCATTCTGCAGGCGGCCTCGGGCAAGGCCGGCGAGCAGGCCGGAAACGGCGTCGACGCCGACAGACTCTTCGGGCGAAAACCCGCGGCCCATCCGGAAAAACCGAGATCCCAGGCCCCGAGAGCCCCCAGGGAAGCGTTAGCCGCAAAAGTCAAGGAAATTCCCGAACAAAAACCGGAAGTAAAGCCCGAGGCGCAAGCGGAGCCGATACCCGAGGTCAAGGCGGAACCGGCGCCCGAAGTCAAGGCTGAAGAGAAGCCGGAGGCCGCGCCCGAAGTCAAAGCGGAAATCCCGACGATAGCGCCTGAAGTCAAGGCTGAAGCGGAAGCGGCGGCAGCGCCGGAAGCGGTTCCCGAGGTCAAGGCGGAAGAGCCCCCGGAGACAGAACCCGAAATCAAGATCGAAGAAAAGATCGAAGAAAAGATCGAAGAAAAAACCGAAGAGATTTCGGCCGCCGAAGAAGAGACGGTCCCCGAGATCAAGATCGAAGAGCGGGCGGAAGAGCAGGAAGTCGTGTTTGAGGAAAAGCGGGAGGAACCCGCGGCTCCGGCCGCGAAGGCCGCTGAGCCGGTCGCTGCCATCGCGCAAAAGCCCGCGCCCCTTGCCATAGAGGAAAAGACCACGACCCTGGCCCTCGAGGAAAAAAAGCCGCAGGCGCCCGGCCCCTTCGAGGGGACGGCCCCCGGCGTCATCGTCAACGGCAAAAAGCAGGGCTATTTCAAGCTCTATTTTGAGGACGACCCAAGCGAAGTCAAGGCCGAGGGCTTTTTTGAGGACGATATGCGCCAGGGGCTCTGGCGGCAGTACAACCCCGACGGTTCGCTCTATATCGAGTGTACTTACGACAAAAACGTCGTGCAGGGGGACTTCCGGGTCTACTACAAGAACGGCAGCGTCCGTGAGGAAGGCCCCGTGGCCGACAATCTCAAAGTCGGGCATTGGCGGCGCTATTATCTGAACGGCGGCCTGCGCTATGAGGAAAATTATCAAAACGGCTTCCTGACCGGAGAATGGCGCGGCTTTTACGAAGACGGGGCCGTCATGGTCGAGGGCCTCTACGAGCACAACCGCAAGACGGGGCTCTGGCGCGGCCACTACAGCAACGGCCAGCTCATGTACGAGCAATACTATGAAAATGGCGTCAAATCAGGCGGAGGCACTTATTTTATCCACGAGATCGAAACGACCATCAAGGAAGTCCTCAATTACCAGCACGGCAAGCGCAGCGGCGGCGTGATCTTCTTCAACCAGAACGCGGCCGACGGCGGTTTTGCCCGCTCGGCGGTCTCCTTTACGGGAGAGCGCAAATACCGCTACTTTGAGGAAATTCTCAAGAATAACGCCATGGAGGTCGCGCCTCAGGTCGAGACCTATTCCTATACCAACGGCATGCTGGGCGAAAAGGGAACGATCATCGCCGCCGACGGCCTCAAGGAAAATTTCAGCTATGAAAATGGCGTCGTCAGCGGACCCGCCGTGGTCTGGCTCGCCGACGGGGAAAAGGAGACCCTGCGCTACGAAAAGGGCCTCAAGGAAGGAGAGGCGGTCTTTTACGGAAAAGACGGGCAGGAGATGCATTTCCGCTACCAGAAGGGCGTGAAATCGGGCCCGGCCTTGATCAAATTCCCCAACGGCGACATGCAGGAATTTACCTATGTGTCGGGGACCATTACGGGCCCCTCCAAGTATTCCTTCGTAAACGGGGACATGGAGACCTTTGCCTTTGAGAAGGGCAAGAAAGACGGCCCCAGCGAATATGTCTTCAAAAACGGGAACAAGCAGCTGGCCACGTACACGGCGGGCGTCAAGAACGGGCCCGGCGCGCTTTTGCTGACCAACGGCGAAAAGGAGGAATTCCGCTTCAAGGACGACGTCAAGAACGGCCCGGGGAAATATTACTGCGCCGACGGCAGCCGCGAGGAATTCCACTATGTGAACGGCGTCAAAAACGGCCCCGCGGTCTTTTATTTCGGCAAAGGGGGCCGTCAGGAATATACTTATGTGAACGGCGTCCGTCAAGGGAAGGCCGTCAATTACTACGACAACGGCGAGCGCATCCTGTTCCAGTACAAGGACGGCTTCGCGGGCCCCGACATCGTGCGGGAACTCCCGACGGGGGAAAAGATCAGCGGGACCTTGAAAAACGGGAAAATGGAAGGCCGCGCCCTCAAGGAAAACCCCGACGGCTCGGCCGAAGAGCTCTGGTATGAAAACGGGCAGGTCCTCAGTCGATGACCCGTATGCTCGAGACAAAATGCTCCGTCCCTTCGATGACCGCCACGAGGTAGTCGTTCTCCTTGCTGCGGCGAAGGGCCTCAATATTGCTTTCCACCGCCTTGCCGCCCAGGTCGAGGCGGACTTTTTTTGATTCTTTGAAGGCCGTGGCGAGGAAGCTGACTTTCTCCCGGTAAATGTTGTATTCCCGAAGGAAGGCCGGCAGAGTCGCGTAATAGGAAAAGATATCCCGGATCAGCTGGGATTCGTTGGTTTCTCCCGATTCCTGGAGCAATTCCCCGTAGTAGCGTTTGTTCTTGGCGTTCAGGGCAAATTGCAGATATTCTTTGTCGTCAAAGATCAGGTCGTCGTCATAATTGGAACGGAATTTGACCGAAAACTTGAAGAGGATTTCGTTGCACAGGCGCTCCTTGGAGATCGAGAAATGCACGCAATCCTTGTCCAACACCTCCGCGATAAAGGATGAAACCAAGGCTTTTATTCTCTCTTTCACTGTCCTTCCTCCCATTTCGCAAATTTACCACATTTTATCATATAATTTGACGCAATCCAATATATCAAATAATTTTAATAATCTATTCAAAAACACAACGAAAATCAGGATTTTGCTCTGTATTTTTGTCTAATGAGATCGGGGAGCTTGCGGAGCGGACCGAATTTTGTCGGAAAATGCAAAAAAACCTTGCTTTTTTTTTCGTTTTGGTGTATACTGAGACAAGTTTTCGTTTCAAACGAACCAAGGAGCAGCTATGAGACCAGCGACAATCCTTATCGGCATACTCGTCAGCATTCTACTGTTCATCTTTACGGGCGGTAAAATTTTATATGCCGGGATGTAGTCGAAAACGCCATTTTTCAAAAAAGCGAAAAAAGCGGCGGGGAAATTCAACAGAGCAAGCGTACAGCCCGGAAAATCGGGCTGTTTTTATTTCATGACAGGGAGGGGATACATGGTCCAACGGTAAAGACAGCTGTGGAATCTACGATATTTTTGCAGAAAACCGAACATTTTATGAGAAGGGGGTTCAAAGTGAATCAAAAAAGAGAAAGAAAAATCAACTTGAAGGCGCTGGCCCTGGTGCTGGCGGTCATGCTGGGCTTCGCGGCGTTTTTGGGGGCCGCCGACGCCAAGAATTTGAAAGAAGAGCTCGTCATCGCCATGCGGAGCGATCCCAAGACCATCGATCCGCAGCGGACCATTGACGTTGTGTCCAACAAGTCCATTCAGCTCATGTATGAATCGCTGCTGGAGCTGGACGCCGATCTGAAATTGAAGCCAAGTCTCGCCGAAAAGTGGGAGCGGATCGACGCCCTGAGCGCGGTATTTTACCTGAAAAAAGGCGTTAAATTCCACAACGGCGACGAAATGACGTCCGAAGACGTCGTCTTTTCCCTTGAGCGGGGAAAAGTTTCGCCCCAGTGCAAATTTGAGTTTGACTCCTTCGACAAGATCGAAGCCATCGACAAATATACGGTCAAGGTTACGACGAAGGAACCCTTCGGCGTACTCTTTGACAACGTGGCCTCGACCCACGGCGGCATCATCAACAAGCGCGCCTACCTCGAAAACGGCGAAGACACGATAACAAAGGCCGTAGGGACCGGTCCTTACAAATTGAAAGACTGGTTCGCGGGCGACCGGATCACCTTCGAGGCCTTTGACGGCTATTGGGGAGATCCCGTAAAGATCAAGAAAATCACGATCCGCACGATCCCCGAGCAGGCAAACCGGACCATTGCCCTGGAGACAGGAGAGGCCGACATGTCCTTTGACATCAGCCTGCAGGACAAGGACGCCATCCTCGCCAACAAAAAGCTTGTCCTCATGGAAGTGGAGTCCCCCTCCGAGTGGTATCTGGGCTTCGATCAGACCAATCCGCGCTATCAGAACAAGAAGCTGCGCCAGGCCATCGCCTGCGCCGTCGACAACAAAGTCTTTGTGGATACCGTATTCCGCGGCTCCGCCGTGGCGGCCACTTCGCCTCTGCCCAAGGCCTGTCCCGACCACATTGATGTCGACACTTGGGAATACAACCCCGAGCGGGCCAAGGAACTCCTGAAGGAAGCGGGCTATCCCAACGGTCTCGACATCGAGCTCTGGGTCAATGACGACCAGACGCGAATCGACATCTGCGTCATCATGCAGGACGCCCTGAAGGCCATCGGCATCAACGCCGAAATCAAGGTATTCGAGTGGGGCGCCTACATTTCCCGGACGGCCCAGCCCAACAAAGAGCTGTATTTCCTCTCATGGAATACGACCGGCGACGGCGACGCCCATATGTATCCGCTGTTCCATTCGAGCCAGCACGGCAGCTCCGGCAACCGCAGCTATTTCACAAACGCCGAGATTGACGCCCTGATCGAGAAGGGACGCCATTCCGTCAATCCCGAAGAGCGGACCGGGATTTATCACACGCTGCAGAAGATGCTGAACGAGGAATTGCCTCATTATACGGTGGTTTATCCCATGCTTTCGCTGGCCATGACCAACAAGGTCAAGGGCTTGATCTTCAAGAAGAACGGGTATGTGGACTTGCGGCATACTTATATCGAAAAGTAAACTATATCGAAAAGTAAACATGATTTCATAAGATTCCAAGTCAAAAGGGCGGTTTTGGACCGCCCTTTTGGATTTAGCGTTTTAATTCGCCGCCTTTTTTTATTTGCGCTCGCCCGCGAGTTGCGCCTCGATGGCGATTTTCATGGCTTCCAGCACGTGGGCCTGGGTCATGGCCGTCTCGGTTCGGTTTACGCAATCCCGGATAAACTGCCCGAAAAAGATAAAGCCGATTTTTCCGGTGACATTTTCCCTGTGCTCGCCTTCCCCGTCAACCCAGTAGACGTTGTCGCCCCGGGTATCCCGGGCCACGTCCACATATTTCCTGACCTCGATATATCCTTTTGTCCCCACGATAAAGACCCTGCCGTCGCCCCAGGCGGAAAGCCCCGGCGGCGTGAACCAGTCGACGCGAAACATGCAAGTCGCGCCGTTATCGGCAAGGAGCGTCCCTTCTCCGTAGTCGTAAAAATCGGGCTTATCGGGATTGGCGTAGTTCGCGACATAACTGTGGGCGACCGCGGCGGTCTTGGCCCCCGCGAAAGCGAGAAATTGTTCGATCTGATGGCTCCCGATATCGGTGATAATCCCGCCGTGTCGGGATTTTTCAAAGAACCAGGGAGGTCTTGTGGGCTTGTTGAGGCGGTGAGGGGCCAATACGGTCACATGCAAAACCCGTCCGATCACGCCTTTTTTGATCAGCTCTTCGGCAAATACCGCCCCTTCCACGTGTATCCTTTCTCCAAAGTATATCATATATTTGCGTCCGGTTTTTTCCGTCAATTCCCTGACGGCCTCAATTTCCTCAAGCGTGATCATGCCCGGCTTGTCGACAAAGTAATCCTTGCCCCGGGACATGACCCGAAGGCCCAGACCTGCCCTGAGATCAGGCCGGATGGCGCTTGCCACGAGACGGATTTCCGGATCGGCCAAGATGGCTTCTTCGCTTTCGGCGGCCCTTGCCTCGGGGTATTTTTCCAGAAATTCCGCGACTTTGACCGGATCGCTGTCCCAGACGGATTTGAGCGTTGCCCCCGCTTCCCGAAGACCGTTTGTCATGGCGTAGATATGGCCGTGGTCGAGGCCCGCGGCGGCGAAGACAAATTCGCCTGGTTTGACCACCTTTTCAGCCTTTCCCTGAAACACAGGGGCGTAATTCATGCCGTCCGCTTTTTGCATATATCCCTCCCGTAGGCTTCGTTTTCTTTCAGTTGGTACGATTTTACCTCAAAGCCGCTGAAAAGTCAAGGTGAGGGTTCTTTCTTTTACCGCAAAAAAAGGGCAAGTTGTGACTTGCCCTTTACGTGTTTACTTCCCTTCAACTCTGGCTTCCTGCGGCAGCATGGTCGTTCGCTTTTTAACGGGAGCAATGTAGGTGCTTATGTCTATATTTTCCATTTTTGCCATTTCTCTCGCATTACGTTTCTGGATCACTCTGTCGATTCTTGCGGCCTCTTTTTTGATTTCTTCGTGATCTTTGGGATCAACGAATTCGTTTAACAATTCTTCAAATGTATAGCCTTTATCGCCCATAGGAGCCTCCTTTTCTGTTCAAAAAATCTTTCATTTTGACTTTTGCGCTATCAATTTCTTTTTTTGGCGTTTTTCTGGTGGATTTAAAAAAATGGTGAAGCAGAATAAGCTGGCGATTCTCCCATAAGAAAAACAAAATTCTGAGATTTAGTGGCCGGAGTTCCCAAATCTTTTCATCGATATGCCTGATATAGGGCATACCTGCAGAAAACCCTCTTTTCAGCAACTCGGACAAGTAGGCGTAATACTTTTTCTTGAGGCGCCTTGAATTTTCGTCCTTTGCTGACTCTGCTTCCAAGTATTCAAGAAAATCTCTGATTTCTGATTTTCCACTGATGTTCTTGTAGAAATCGACAGTGTACATTTCTGTACCCACCTCCTTGAGTTTTCTATTATTATACAGCAAAAAAACCCCTTAGTCAACAGAAAAGGTTATTTTTGCATTGCCTTTTGCGTTGGCATTGAAGCAGCGCCCCGTTTCCAGCAAAAACTTACAATTTTCCCGACGAAAGAATAAACGTTTCCCTCTTTGTGACAAAAACGACTGAATTGTACCGGAAATATTTGCAGAAAATAGAACGAAAAGTCAAAAGCGGGAGGCACAAAAAATCAGCGCAATAAAGTGCGAAAATTTTTCGCGATTCCCAAACAAAAAGATTTCGGCCGTAAAAATTGCATAAACCTGAACATAAATTTCAAAAAATCCTCCGGATTGCGATTTGGCTCCCCCGTCAAGGGGATTTTGTTGTTGTTGTGTCAAAAGATGTCACTGCGTTCCAAAAACGCTTGTTATTGTTCCCGATTTGTTTTTGTTCCAAATCTGACATCATTAAAGGAACCCGACGCCGGCAAAGTTTCCGTGCCTCTGAACCGCGCCGAATCGCCGTGAAATCGTTTATTGCGGGCAAAAAGCGAAAAATTGCCCGCCGCTCTGTCACAGAGCACGCAAAATTTTGAAAAAAATCTTTTCTTTTTTTGTTATCTATTGTATAATATCATTGCTATCTTTTTACGTTTTCCAAAGTTCCGACCGAAACACAAAAAGGCCGGAAGCGCTTTCTTTCGGGAAAAATGCGGAAGGTGTTTTTGCGTATCGGAAAAAATCAGCGGGAAATTCGTGAAAAAAAGGCCATATCTTGCAATCTCGCAGGGAGTTCATTCCCGGGAACGGGGATGGTCTGTTTTGTGTTATTGTCTCTGTCCCCTGTGTTTTTGTTGTTGCGGGTCACGGGACGGACGAAATGCTCCGAGGCAGTAGTACTGTAGTGGAGGCGAAAGCCTTCGTGTAGGTTTTTGATAAACCTGGTCCCCCGGGCTGTCGGGGGGCCGGGATTTGCTTACAAAATCATTGACATAAAAATCTTATGGAGGGAAAGTATGAGAAAACTTTTACTGGCAACACTTGTATTGGGCGCGCTCCTTTGCTCCGGCAAGGCCCCGAAAGCGGCCGCGCCTGACCCGAGGGCGGAGGCTCAGGCCGAGGCCGCGGGGAAAAAGGTCATGGAGAAGAAGCGCGAATCCCTGCTGAGGGAGTATCTGGCGAAAAAGCGCACGGCCGGGGCGGCGGCCTCGGAGACTGTGGTTTCGGAAGAGGCGGCGGTCGAGCCCCTTGCGGCGGAAGCCGCCCCACAGGAGGCTACGGAAAAGGCCCCCGCGAAAAAGGCGGCCAAGGCCAAGCCCGCCACGAAAAAAGCCGTTGATACGGCAAAGGCCCAAAAGAAAGTCATGAAGCAAAAGCGCGAGGAGCTCTTCGAGTCCCTGGAGGAAAAAGTCTTCCGCGCGCCAAACAACAGCGCGGCAGAACTTGCCGCCGGAGAAAAGGCCTTCGAGACCGGCAAGAAGCGGATGTATTACCTCAACCGGGAGGAGGCCGAAATCAAGGAATATTCCCAGGACCTCAAGGGCGGTGAGGCCCCCGACAATTATCCGCTCTTGGGCGACCGCTTCGACGAGACCCGCGATGAATTCCTCACGAAAAAAGGGGAGATCGAGGCCTTAGACAAGGAATACGAGGTATTGCAGAAGTATCTGTCCAAGCTGGAGGCCATGGAAAAGAGGGCGGTGAAGAAGTAAGGGGGGGAACCCTTGCGCAGGGCTCGGGCCAACGCCCTGCGGGCGTGTTGCCCCCCGTCTGGCGGACGATACCGGCCTGCATATTCTTGTATCGGCGTGCACCTTGCCCGGTCCATGTACGGGCGTATAACATACGCCCCTCAAATATACAAAAAACTTTACATAGAAAAGAAAAAACAACAACACATCCCGGATGGCGATACGTAAGACGGAAAATTTTGGTAGATCCACGGAAATCCGTGACGTCATTAAAAATGGAGGACCAGAATATGGATACGAATTTGAAACGCAGGATCGAAAAGGTCTTGAAGCAGAACCTCAAGCGAAAGGTCGCGTTTTCGCTTGGCCTCGTGGTGTCATACCTGATATCGGGGAATCTGCTTTACGCGGGCGCCGAGGGGTTGAAGGCAAACCTTGAGGAGCTGAACGCGAATCTTGTCGTGCGTGAAGCCACGTTCGAGACGGATTTGCAGGCGGAAATCGCGCGAATCAAGGCCCTGATGGCGGAAAACCGCCAGAAGCGAGCCGAGATTTGGTTTGATTATCAGGAATTGATCCGGAAGGGGGATTTTTACTCGAAGCCGATTTACCCCTCGTCGCAGATTTTCTTCACCTACGGTTACGAGCACAGCGCCAGGAACAAGAATCGCACGACTTCCGAATGGCAGTCGACCATCGGGGATATTTCGGCGAAGCTTGCGGGGGTGGGGCTTCCCAAGGGGAAGAATCCTTATCACGCCGGGGAGCTGATTGCGTACGCCAACGGGTCCATGCAGGATGTCGGGAGTCAGGCCGCCCTTGCGTGGGTGTATGGGTATAATACGACCGGGACTGCGGGCGGGCAGTTGATGGCCGCTTATGACAAGAACGGGTATAATCCCAATATTACACCTGACAGCTTGAGCGGTACGGCAGCCGCCAAGTATATGCGGCCGACCTATGTGTACCTCGATACGGCCAAGACCCAGCCGTCGGTTTTGACGCCGCCCGCGGGGGCCGCCGTCGTCTATGATTCCGTGGGAAACGCCTATCTACAGTTTACGGACGGAAGCGGGGTACTCAGGACCGTTCAGCAGGGGACGAATATCGAGGTCGCGACGGATTCCGCCGGGAAGGTTATCGTGTCGAACTCGCTCCTTGATCCCAAGATCGGGGGGTCCAATCCTTCGACGTCGTTGATGGCTGAGGCCGAGGCGAAAAACGGGGATGTGGCGCTCGGGGAAGTTGTGGACGGGCGGGGGGTTTATATTGATGATCCGCCGCATGCGGAGGCGATTGATGTGGGGGCCAATATCAAGCCCTTGAGTCCGACGATTCCGGATGTGTCGAAAACGGTTACGGTGGATGTGAGTACGCCAGCCAGCATTACGTTGCCGGGGATGCCTTTTACGCCAACCCAGCCCGGATCCGTTACGCCGCCCAGCAGTCCGGCTGTTTCCGTTACGCCGCCTGACGCGGTGGGGGCAATTACGGTTTCGCCGCCCAGCGGGGTTACGCCGAATATCGG
>JAISTB010000036.1 GCA_031272775.1 Fusobacteriaceae bacterium
ACTCCTTTCTGATTATAAAGTCACCTTTCGCCGGTATTTCACAGCGAAAGGCGCTGACTTTACATCTGTATATGATCCTTCTCTTATTCTTTGGGAAGCGGAGCCTTTGTGGCCGCGCTGAATTTGTCCAGAAGTTCCTTTCTGTTCTTTCCGGCCCACTGGAAATCATAGTCGATAAGCTTCGTTCCTTCGATGGGTTTCGCTTCGGGCGGGTTCTTGGCGCCTTTTACGGTGAGGAACTGGAAAGAGCCAACGGTCTGGCCCAATTCTTGGGTCTTGGCCGTCAATACCCAGTCGACGAATTTCTTCGCGGAAGCCTGGTCGGGTCCGTTTTTCAAAATGGCCACGCCGCCGATCTCATAACCTGTCCCTTCGGAGGGGGCGGAGATGATGATATCTTCCATGCCTTCTTTCTGATATTTGATGGCGTCATGGAGGAAGGTTATCCCCAGAGCCGTCTCGCCCATGCCCACCATTCTGCCGGGGGCCGTGCCGGATTTCGTATACTGCCGGATCTGGGCGTTCAGTTTCTGCATATATTCGAGTCCTTCTTTCTCACCCTTAAGCTGGATAATCGTGGCCAGCATCGTGAAAGCCGTGCCCGAGGAACCCGGATGGGCCGTTACCAGTTCGCCTTTCAGCTTCGGGTTCAGGAGGTCCGCCCAGGATTGCGGCATATCCACGCCGATTTCCTTAAGGAGGGTCTTATTGCCCACAAAGCCCAGATAACCTACATAAATGCCGGTCCAGATACCGCTCTTGTCCTTGAACTGATCGGGAACGTCCTTGGCGTTAGGGGAAACGTAAGGTTCCAGCAAGCCCTGTTCATTGGCCTGAATAAAGGCGTCCACGGGGCCGCCGTACCATACGGAAGCCGTCATGTTGTCCTTTTCGGCGGCGATTCTCGTCAGCGTCTCGCCGCTGGACATCCGTACAAACTCTGTCTTGATGCCCGTTTCTTTTTCAAATTCTTTTGTGGCCTTGATCGCGTAGTCTTCCATAAGTCCCGCGTAGATCAAGAGATGCTTGGTTTCCTTTTCCGCCCCGAGGAGCGACATGGTCGCGAGCAAGAGCAAAGCCGCGTACTTCATGATTCGTTTCATAAATGCCTCCTGTTTTTATAATGTGGGTGGATCTTGTTCTCCCTAATACTATATACCCCAAAATTCTCAAAAATCAAGGGGTTTTTTTAGTTTATTTCAGGATCTTCAGGCGTCCGAGTCCGTAAAGCGCCTTGGATTCGCCGTCGAAAAGCATACAATTTTCGCCGGAAAAGCCGAGGGGCAGTTCCTGACCGACTTTGTATTCAACGCCCGCGAAAACCACAGCCGTAAGGACCGTTCCCGCCACTTCGACCTTGACAATGGTTTCCATGCCCGAGGGGAGGACGGACCAGACGGTTCCGCTTCCTTCGCCGCCGCCTATATCCACATACTCAGGGCGGATCCCCAGAATTACGGATTTTTTTCCGGAAAGGGCGGCGCATTTCTCCGAAGGCGTAAAGGAAAGTTTCAGTTTATCGGCTGAAATCAGGATCCCTTCGCCGGTTTCGCCGGTAATTTCCCCCTCGAGGTAATTGATCGCGGGATTCCCTACAAAGTCGCCCACAAAGGTATTGGCGGGCTCGTTGTAGACCGTGAGGGGCGGCGCGTACTGTTGCAGCAGACCGTCTTTCAAAAGACAGATCTTCGTGGAGAGCATCATGGCCTCCAACTGGTCGTGGGTCACGTAGACAAAGGTCGAGTCGCTCTGGAGATGGAGGCGTTTGAGTTCCGTACGCATATCCATCCGGAGCTTGGCGTCGAGGTTTGAGAGCGGCTCATCCATAAAGAGGACCCGGGGTTCCGTGGCGAGGGTCCTGGCGATGGCGACCCGCTGCTGCTGCCCGCCCGAGAGCTCGCTGGGGTATCTGTCCACATAAGCTTCGATTTTCAGCATTTCCAGAAGCTCTTTGAGCTTCGCGGCGATCCGTTCCTTGGACCATTTGAGATTTTCAAGACCGAAGGAGATGTTCTGCCGCACAGTCATATGGGGCCAGAGCGCGTAGTTTTGAAAAAGAAAGCCCACGTTTCTTTTGTCGGGCGGGACGTTGATCCCCTTTTCCGTAGACCAGACGGGGACCCCTCCGATCAAAATTTCCCCCGAAGTGGGATTCTCCAACCCCGCGATCATCCGAAGGGTCGTGGTCTTGCCGCAGCCCGAGGGACCCAACAGCGTGATAAAATCTCTATCGGCAATGTCGAGGCTCAAATTTTCCACGGCGACGCTTTTCCCGAATTTTTTGACGATATTCTTCAATACGATATCCGGCATGATTACCCCCCGATTCCTTTGTCGATGGAAGCTCCGGTCAGCTTGTTGACCCCGATGTTGAAGGCGACCACGACGATAATGATCAATAGATTGATGGCGTTGGCGTACTGGCTCCAGCCCTTTTCATTGTACTGGAATAGCATGGTGGTAAGGATCCGGTTGGCGGGCGTGATCAGCAGGATAAAGAGCGACAATTCCCGCATACAGGAGATAAAGGGCAAAAGATAGCCCGACAGGAAGCTCGACTTCTGGATCGGGAAAATGATCCGGGTCATCCGCTTCCACCAGCCGACGCCCTGGATCAGGGCCGCCTCCTCGATTTCCCCCGACAGCTGCATCATGGCGTTGACTCCGGCCCGGGACGCGAAGGGCAGGTATTTGACGGTCCCCACTAAGACCAGCAGGAAGAAGGTCCCGTAGAGGGAAGGAATAAAGAGATTCCTTTTGGAAAACATCGAGAGATAGATGGCGCCAAAGGCCATGGCCGGCATGAGGTAGGGGAAAAAGGCCAGATTGTTCACAAATGTCGAGAGCCGGTACATCTTCCCCTTGACAACGGCGTAACCGCACAAAACGCCCAGGGTACCCGCGGCCAGGGCGCAGGAAACCGAGAGCTTGACGCTGTTCCAGAGGCCCAGGTAAATATATTTGTTCCGCAAGATACCGGGTTCCCCGTTGGCCACATTGACCCTGCCGTCGCCGATCCAGAATTCCGCCGTAAAATTGGACAAGGCGTAGCGACCCGAGACCATCGTGAAAGACTCCACCGCGAAGGAGACCAGGGGCATGAGCGCGATAAAAACGAGGATTCCGATGATGGCCCCCGAGAGGATGTTCCGGAAGCCTCGTAAATCCACAAGGGAAATCTGAGAGCTCTTGCCGGTAATGGTTGTATAGGACTTGCGCTTTCCGGTGATCCATTGGTTGAAGGCCAGGATGGCGCAGCCGATGGCGATCATGACCACGGCGATGATATAGCCGTAACCCGGATTCATGCCGTTCAGCGTCCGGAAGAGCTGCGTCGTAATCACGAAATAGCGGACAGGCGTTCCCAGAAAGGCAGGGACCGCAAAGGCGCTCATGGTGGAGGCGAAGGTCAGCAAAAACGTCGAGAGGATGGCCGGCATCACAATGGGAAGCGTGATCTTCCGGATGATCTTCCAGCGGCTCGCGTGAAGGAGCGTCGCCGCTTCCTCGAGATTGGCGTCCATATTGCGCAGGATCCCCCCCACAAGGATATAGGCGAAGGGCGCGTAATGCAACCCCAGCACCACCGTAATGGGGATGGCCCCGTAGGCGAGCCAGTTGGGGGTGGGAATGCCGGTCACGGCCGTAAAAAGCCCCCGGGCGCCGCCGATATGGGAATTCCGGAACACATTGAGCCAGCCCATGGCCAGCGTCCAGGCGGGCATGATGTAGGGAAACACAAAAACCGTACTGATAAAGGACTTGAATCGGATATTGGAGCGGGTCACAAGCCAGGCTACGGATCCGCCCATGGAGATCGCGATAAAGCAGCTCCCGAGAGAAACGCGGATCGTATTCCACAGAGGCCGGTAAAAGATGTTCCGGCTGTTTTTGCCGTCCAGAAAGACCTTGTACCAGTGATAGAGCGTCAGATCCCCGGCCTTGGATCCCTTAATGCTTCTCACTTCCGAGGGATGCACGAGAAAGGAGTCCTTCAAAAGCGACAGCAGCGGAAACATCGTCAGAAAAAACAGCGCCGCGAACAAGAGCACGAGGATCAGGTTATGGGGTTTCCGGATAAAATTTTTAAAGCGGTTCCATAGCGACATAGAACCTCCCTTTGATTGATTTTATTTGTTGATGATGTCGTTGATAAATTCCTCCATTTTGGCGCGATTTTCATAGGTGAAGGCCGCGTTTTCCGGAACGAGCCGCGTTCGCCAGTACGTGAATTCCAGATCATCCTTGTTGGCTGGAACCGTGGGATTGCCCGAATACGTGCCCACATCGACGGACCAGGGCTTGAACCCTTCCTCGGTCATCAGATAGTCGAGGAAAAGTTTGGCCGCGTTGGGGTTTTTGGCGTTTTTGGTGAGGAGGGCAATCGTCGGGAAATAGAATCCCGCGAAGGGAACCGTATCGGGGAGCGGCTGCAGGGCCAGGTCCTTGGATTCCTCATAGCGGGCCTTGGCCAGCACAAAGAGCCCCAGCAGGAGCTTTTCCTGTTTTTTTGTGCCGACGTTTTCCGAAATGGTCGTATCGGAATTGCCCAAAACGGCATTGGCGAAAAATCCCGCGATCCAGCCGTAGGCGGCGTTTTCATACTCGCCCGCGTAGTCTTTTCCGTAGCGTTCCTTGTAGGCGGCGGCCAGTTTATCCGTCCATTCGGGGGAGAGCAGCATCGTCAGGAAATTCATGTTGACGCCCGCCACATTGGGGTCTTTAAACTGCACACGGTTCTTCCACTGGGGTTCCGTGAGCTCCCATACGTTTTTGATGACCGGCTCTTTCGTCGTTTCGTTATTGAAAATAAATACGGTGTTGTAATAGGCGAATACAAAGGGGTCCTGATCCTCGGGCGGCATGAGTTTTTTCATGTCCTCGGGCACATAATTGACCACGTATCCGGGGTTGATCAGCTCTCCGTAGATCCGGGCCCCGTCCTGGGCCAGGATCAGGTCCGCGCCGTAAACGTTTCCCGTCAGCTCCGTCGAGACTTTTTCGACAAGTTCCCCGTCCTTCATGCTGGCCGAGGTAACCTTGATCCCGTACATTGCTTCAAATTTCTTGGCCGAGCCCGATACCCGGGAAGTCGTCGTATAGACCGAGAGCGCGCCCTCTTTTTTCGCGGCTTCGATCAATTCCGCCGACGGGGCGGCATTCAGCAGCATTCCGGCAAGTCCCGCGCAAGTGAGCAGCAAAAACCATTTTTTCATCAGTTATCCTCCTGTGTCGTTCTTTATTTAGGTGAGTTTTTCATATCTACAGCTTTTTTGTTCTTTTGATTTATTCATCTAACGGACGCGCGGTGCGCGCCCCTACGGTGAAATGATTATTTACAGGATATTGTTTACGAATTCCTCGACCTCGGCCCGTTTTTCATAGGTCCGGGCGGGATCCTCGGGTACGAGGCGTTCACGCCAGAACTTGAAATCGAAATCGCCTTTGTTGGCGGGGATCTCCGGATTGCCCGAATAGGCCCCGACGTCGCTGGACCAGGGTTTAAAGCCTTCGGCGGTCATCAGGTAGTCGATAAAGAGCTTAGCCGCGTTGGGGTTTTTGGCGTTCTTGGTGAGCATCGTGAAAAGAGGATAGTAAAAGCCCGAGAAAGGTTTTACTTCCGTCATCGGTTTGAGCGCCAGATTTTTCGTCGCCTCATAGCGGCTTTTGGACAGCACGAAAAGTCCCGCGATTTCTTTTTCCTGCCCCTTGGTCCCGACGTTTTCGGATATGGTCGTGTCGGAATTCCCCATGACCGCGTTGGCGAAAAATCCCGCGATCCAAGCGTAGCCGGCGTTTTCGTATTCTCCGGCGTAGTCTTTGCCGTAGTGTTCCTTATATGCCGCGGCCAGCTTTCCGGCCCATTCGTCGGTCACCAGCATCGTGAGGAAATTGGCGTTGACCCCTTCGGTATTGGGATCCTTAAACTGGATCCTTCCCTTCCATTCAGGGTCCGTAAAGGCCCAGACGTTTTTCGCGGGTTCCGTTTCGTTCTTTTCATTGTTGAAAATAAAGACTTTGTTGATAAACTGGAAAATCAGGGGATTCTGATCGCCTTCAGGCATGAGTTTTTTCATGTCCTCGGGCACATAATTCACGAGATATCCGGGGTTGATCAATTCTCCGTAGACCCGGGCGCCGTCCTGGCAGATGACCATATCGGCGCCGGCCACGCCGTTTCCGACTTCCGTGGAAACTTTTTCCACAAGCTCCCCGTCCTTCAGGTTTGCGGTCTGGACCTTAATGCCGTATTTGGCCTCAAAGCTCTTGGCCGCCGAAGAGACCCGCGACGTCGTGGAATAAACGGTCAGGGTTCCCTCTTTCTTTGCCGCCGTCACCAGTTCGGCCGACGGCTCCGCCGAAATGATCGCGGCCGCGCACATGAGTCCGATGATCCATAAACAGATTTTTTTCATATTCTCCTCCGGAATTCTATTTTTATGAAAAATGTCGTAACATTTGATTTCTTTATAATATTACAATAAAAAGACAAAAAAGCAAGGGCTTTCCCTGCTTTTTTTGCAAGATTTTTTTCATTTTGCCTTATAAGGACATTCTGTCACAGACGAGTTTGCACATGATGTTCATCCCCGTGCGGATCGTCTCCTCGTCGGGGGTGAATTTGGCGTTGTGCAGGATACACTTGCCCTTGTTCGCGGCGCATTCGGTTCCGATCCAGAAGAAGACCGAGGGAACTTTCTTTGTGACGAAGGAAAAATCTTCCCCCGTGGGCAGCGGAAATTCCTGGATCCGGATGTTCTCTTTTCCCAAAAGAGGCGTCAGGGACCCGATGAGTTTCTGCGAAAGATCCGGGTCGTTCCAGATGAAATCATAGCCGTCGTAGTAATGGAGTTCTCCCGCGCAGCCGTGGGCGGCGGCGATGTCCTTGACGATATTGCCGAGACGGGATTTGATCCGGTTTACGACCTCGTCGGAAAAGGTCCGGACGGTCCCCTCGAGGATAACCTTATCGGGAATGACGTTGTAGCGGTCTCCACCGTTAATTTTTCCGATGGTGATCACGGCGTTTTCCGATGGCCCGAGATTGCGGCTGATAATACTCTGGAGCGTCGTCACGACGCCGGCCGCGGCCACAATGGCGTCCGCCCCCTCGTTGGGCAGCGAACCGTGGGCGCTTTTCCCTGTGATGACAATCTCGATCCTGTCCGAGCGGGAGTTGGCGACGCCGGGCCGAAAGGCGATTGTGCCTGTGGGGACGCCGAACACATGCATGGCGTAGGCCTCGTCGACTTTGGGGTTTTCCAAAATGCCCGCCTCCATCATGGCGCGGCTCCCTCCGGTGGGGGAAAGTTCCTCGGCGGGCTGGAACATAAACTTGACGGTCCCGGCCAGTTCTTCTTTATGCTTCGAGAGGACCGTCGCGATCCCTGTCAGCATGGCCGTGTGCATATCGTGGCCGCAGGCGTGCATGGCCCCAGGATGTTCAGAGCTGTAGGCGAGCCCCGTATCTTCGGCAATGGGCAGCGCGTCCATATCGGCCCGGAGCAGGATGGTCCTGCCGGGCTTTCCGCCGGTCAATTCCGCCAGGATTCCGTTTCCGCCGACGTTTTCCCGAATGGTCAGGGGCAGATCTTTCAATTTTTCAGCGACCTTCCGGGACGTCTCGCGTTCTTTTCCCGAAAGCTCCGGGATTTTGTGCAATTCCCGCCGGAAGCGGACGATATCCTCATAGATTTCGTTGATTTCCTTGGTGATTTGTTCAAAATTCAATACGGTTCCCCCTTTTATAATTTTCACGCGGGCGCGCAATGCGCGCCCCTACATTTGTTGCAAACATATCCTCTCGCCTTTGCGCGAGAATGGATTTGTTTTTACCGGATAATATTTAACGCGATGTATTTTTGCATCAAAGGTTCGATAATCTCGTGAAAGAGCCGAGGCGCGTATTGAATTACCGGCCCCATGCGCCTGAGGATCATTTCCCTGTGCGGCGTGAATTTCCGCCAGGTATGCCCGTCGGAGGTCACGTTTTGCAAAAAGCCCTGGAAGCGGTCAAAGACATTGGCGTATTTGGCCTCGTTGCTCTCCGTGCGCTCAAAATCCGTCCACAGACGCAGATATTCCTCTTTTTGTTCAGAAGGCAGCAGGGAAAACACCTTTTCGGCGGCGGCTTCCTCGTTTTTTTCTTTTTCTTCCGGGGAAAAATCCGAATAGGCGGGGACGTCCCCGGCGTATATTTCTATGACATCATGAATCAGGATCATTTTGAGGACTGTCTCCATATTTACCGGAGGAAGCTCCACATATTCTCCCAGAATCAAGGCGCACAGCGCCATGTGCCAGCTGTGTTCCGCGTCGTTTTCCCGGTGGGCGCGGTCGCCCAGGATGACCGATTGCCTGAGGATTCCCTTGACTTTGTCGATTTCGATCAGGAAGTTGACCTGATCCTGCAGTTTGGACATTTATTCCCCCGCGAGTTTTGAAAAATCCTGAGATAAACGGGATTTTCCCTGGATATCTTTTGAATCCCGATAATAAATCTCAAGGACCTTTTTGAGATAGCTCAGGCCTTCTTTTCGGATGTCCAGTAAATTTTTGATCCGCTCATATTTTTTTCCAAGTTTATCCTTATGCGCATCAAGTTTTTCCAAAAGAAACAAGGGATCGTTTTTGATCCTGCGGATTGAATCGTCGGTACTCCGATCCTGGATAGACTTCCGTTCAATACGGGATATTGTAACCGCTCCCATATCAAGAAGCATAGACAGATCGCGTTGAGACAGACCCAGTCGCTTGCGTATATTGATTATTTCTTCACCGGTCAAAAGTCCGCATGCCTTCCGATATGCATCCAGAAATCTTCGATTATTCCCATCGTCAACGCGGATGTCCGTGTATTGCTCATTCCGTCTCGCACAGTAAAAATATTCCCTTTCATAGGAGATCGTTTTTCCTCTGAATTCTGTGGATATCACTTCACTTCTCAGCGCTTCCGGTTCTTCATCGCAGAGCGCGCACAAAGCCTGTGCCTCCTGTATTGTTTTCTTCATATTGCCTCCGGCAAATCAATCTGGGGAATCCCGCTATTTTATCGAAAGATATGGATACCGTAATTCAGCAGCATCGGTTTCATGGAACGACAGGCAAACAATTTCCTTCACGCCTTTTTTTCGGATTCTCAGTTTAATTTTGATGTAAATCTGTGTATTTTGTATGGTTTTGACAAAGACATGGAACACATCCCGCCTGTCTTTGATATCCACTTGCGAATACACATAATCGGTTACCTTAAGATTTTTGATCTCCTTGATCTTGTCTCGGGTATTAAATCCCAAAATTATCATTGTCTTTGCATTGATCAGATCCATCCTGCCAATAAAGCGAAATTGGTCTAGTTCAATCTTTCTGGTTTCGATCAAAAATTGACAGATCTTTTCACGGGATACGATAAAATTGTTAAAATTAAAAGGAACAATCTCTTTTTTCACGGCAACAGCCTCCAGTTTGCGTAATACCCGTCCGATGCATCTCGTAATCATATGATAGCATATTCTTATATGTCTGTCAAGCTAAATCAAAGCATTTTCATCCTCGCTCAGGACAATTTTGGTTTCATTTTTTCCAGGCATGCTGTATAATATTAGCATACGAAAACATTTTGATTTTCCAAAATAACACAACACAGGGGGAATAACATGGAATGGAAGCGAACCAAAGCCGACGACCCGGATTTTGTGGGGCTCGTCGCCGAGTTGGACAGCCACCTCTGGGGCTTGTACCCTGAGGAGCAGCACGAATACGCGCCAAAGAACATTATGGACACAAGCGCCCTCATCCTCATTTGCCTTGAGGAAGGCAAGCCCGTCGGTTGCGGCTGCCTGCGTCCCTATGAGGGGGAAATCGGCCGCAACGACAAAGTCGTCGAATTTAAGCGCATGTATGTAAAAAAAGAAAGCCGGAACAAGGGAACCGGCAGGAAGATTCTGGAGCGGCTTGAGGCTTGGGCTGCGGAAATGGGGTACCCCTACGGGATCCTTGAGACCGGCCCGAAAAATGTCGAGGCCCTTTCCCTCTACCGCAGCTACGGCTTTCAGCTTATTGAAAATTACGGCTTTTACAAAGGGCGGACCAACAGCATTTGCTTCGGGAAGGGGATCTCAAATCCTTAAATCCCCAATTTTTCGCGAATTGCGCTGGTTAGAAGCGGACTCTTTCTCCTTACTCCAATCAAAAGAACAATTAAAAAGCCCGCGCGTTATCCGCGCGGGCTTTTTCGCTTACAATTCCTTCTTGTTGTCAGGCCCGGGCGTGGTAACAATCACCTGCTCCGGCGCAACAACCACTACCCCCTTTGCCTTAAGCTTTCCCCCCATGGCGCTTTGCACGAGAGCGGCCATTTGCTCAAAGGCCGGTCCCGAGGTCTCATGGACGGCCGCGCCTTTGATCTGGTAACCTTCCATGGTCTTCGCGTCGCAGAAAGAAAGCGAGATCTTTCCATTTTTGGCGATATTCTCCGTGGTCTGTTTCATAAAGACGTCTCCGATCAGGATCTTTCCGTCTTCCGCAATTTGCTTGAAGAAGACCGGGACCACGTTGGGATCTTCTCCGCAGGTGCCCACATAGATGATGGATTCGGCGTTCAAGAGGTTTACCACAGTTTCCGCAAGTTTTTTCATGATTTCCTCCTCATTTCTCTGAATGTCGTTATACCCCTATTATAGAACACCCTTCACAAAATGTAAATCATCAATAAATTTATAAGGAACTATGATTTTTGATAGTCACATGACGGCGTCAGCCTTCAATTGATCACCGTACAATTTTTACAGGGCGGGAGGAAATTCTCCCGGTTTTTTTCGCGGTAGTAGGCATTGGACCAAACGCAGACGTTTTGCAGGATCGGCAAAACGGACTCCCCCTTTTCCGCCAGCGCGTATTCCACCCGGAGCGGGATCTCTTCGTACTGTCTGCGGGTGATCATGCCGTCGGTCGCCAGTTCCTTCAGCATGGCGGCCAGTACGGCGTCGGTCACGTTGCCGAGTTCCGTCTTCAGATCCTTGTAGCGGAGCGACTTCCCCGCGGCCAATACACAGAGGATGCGCGACTTCCATTTTCCCCCGAAAATATCAAGCCCGTATTCCAGCGGGCATCTGATCTCTTTTTCCAGCTTCGCCTCGTACATGGCTATTTCACCTCGACCGGCGCGACCGCAACGGGCGTCGGCGCTTTCTCTTTTTCCGCTTTTTGCGCGGCGTCCTTCAGCGCCTTCTCGACGAGAATCTCTATTTCCACCGGGTTTTCGGGATCGGCATAGACGAGTCCCCACGGCAGGCAGAACAACAGCGTTGTCATAAGCAACAGTTTTTTCATGTCAACCTCCTTTCGATCGTTATGCCTTATTATATCAATATACTCCAAAAATGTAAACTATCAATAAATTTATAAGCTGCTATGATGTTTCTTAGCGAAAAAAGCATACAAAGCGTTCGACATCGGTAAAAAAAGGGCCGAATTTGAATTGACAAAGGATTCCTTTTGTGGTAATAAAAAAGAAAGCAGCAATTCATGAGGAGGTGGAACAAGATATGAAGAAAAGAAGCATGGCATTTTGGGCATTTATTCTGACTACCGCGGGGCTTGCCTCACAGGGCGCCGCCTACAGGGCCGGAACCTATGAAGCGGAAGCCAAGGGCCACAACGGTCCCCTGAAGGTCTCGGTCACCGTCAGCGACGACAAAATTCTCGATCTCGCGGTCGTGGAGACCGTGGAGACGCCGGGAATCGGGAGCGCGGCCTTTGAGATTATCCGGGACTTTGTCCTCGCCAATCAAAGCCTTGCCGTCGATTCCGTCGCGGGCGCGACCATTTCGAGGGCCGTTTATCTCTCGGCGGTCACAAACGCCCTCAAAGAAGCCGGAGCGGACGTGACTGCGCTGCAAAACCGGAAAATCGAACGACCGACCCCCGGAAACGTCGACTACAGCTGTGATGTGGTTATCGTCGGATCGGGGCTCGCGGGGACATCGGCCGCCATCGAAGCCGCAAGCGGCGGCGCCAAGGTTATCGTGCTCGAATACAAGGACGTGTTCGGAGGCATCTCGGGCCGCGCCCGGGGCATGATCAACGCGGCGGGCACGGCCTTGCAGAAGGCCAACGGCATTGAGGATACGCCCGAAAAAATGTACGAGGACTGGATGGAAGGGGCGAAGCTTGCCGACGACAAGGTGATCGATCCCGAAATGACGCGCTTCCTCGCCGATCATTCCAACGAAAACCTCGAATGGGTTATCGCCATGGGCGTGCCTTTCCGGGAAAACGTCGAAGCGCCCCACAGCTATCCCCCCTTCAACGCCAAACGGGTGCATCAGGTGAAAGCCTTTGCCGAAGGCGTGCAGAGCGAAGCCTCCACCATGCTGGTCATGATGCGGGAAAAGGCCATATCCCTTGGCGTCAGCTTCCATTCAGGAACCCGGGCCGAAGAAATCCTCATGACGGACGGAAAGGCAGCGGGAATCAAAGCCAAAGGAAAATACGGAAATGAAATCCTCGTCAAAGCCCCGGTCGTGATCCTGTGCGCGGGCAGCATTTCCGGAAACAAAGAACTTATGGCCAAATACTTTGAAAAAGTCGCGCCTTATTTTGAAAACCGCGACATCGGCACCGGCGACGGCTTTGTCATGGCCGAAAAAGCCGGGGCCCAAATGGATCTGAAATTGGCCATGATGGGCGGCACCAAAGGACTCGAGCCCGGCGTCCTCACGATCGGAAATAACGGCGAACTGCGGATCCTCCCCGACGGCGCGCGCTATATCGACGAAAACGCCTACGCCAGCCAAAAGACCGACGCCATGTTCAAAGCGGGCTACGGCTATGATTACGCGATCCTGCCGCCCGCGCTCTACAAGGAAAACGAAGCGGTTTTGAAGAAACTCGCCGCCACGGACAAGGTCCTCATCGGCAATACCGTGGCCGAATTGGCCGCAAAATTGGGCGTCAAACCCGAGGTCCTCGGGAAGACCCTCAGTCGCTACAACAGCCTGTGCAACGCGAAGAAGGACGACGATTTCGGCAAGCCCGAACAATTCCTGATCCGGCTGGAGCCGCCCTTTGCCGCGGTAAAGCTGGGACTCAGCTCCAACGGGACCTTTGTGGGCCCGAGGATCAATGTAAACGCGCAGGTTCTCGACAAAGCCGGAAACGCCATTCCGGGTCTTTACGCCGCCGGGGCCAACGCGCCCGCCCAGACCATCAGCCTCTATATGGGATCCGGATCGGCGCTGATCAATGACATCACCTTCGGCAGACAGGCGGGCCGTGACGGCGTCCGCTATATCCGGGAAGGCAAATAAGCCTCAGGCCTGACTCTCCTTGGCCTCCACAAACCACTTGCCCTCATCTTCAAAAAGATACGTCGGATGGCCGCAAATGACGACGGAATACCGGATTCCCGTACCCCCGACTTTTGTCGCCGCGGCCCTTCTGACGTCGGTCACCTTGTCTATACCGTAGGTCCTGTCCTTGAAGACAAGCAGGAGGGGCGTCGTCTTTCCGTTTTTGTCGTGCCGCGCCGTAACGTCAACATAGGTCTTTTTCATGTTCATCCACCCATCCTTCCTTCAGGGTTACCATGCCCGAGGGCATCTTCGGGGAACCTTTGTCCCGCTCAATTTTCAACTCCGTCAGTAGCGAAGCCGGACCGACCGCGTGTTTTCCAAAGCGCTCCCGGATCTCATGAACCGCCCTGTCCGCCGCATCCAGGCGCCTGATCCGCTCCGCGTCCATAAAAAGGTCATATTGAAAGAGGAATTCTTCCGGACAGAGGTTGATGGCCGTGAGCGTAACGGAACGAATCGGCGCGAACCATTGGTAGGAGCGCTCAAAGAGCTCATGGGCCGCCCTGGCAAGGGTCCCCGCCCGCTGGGTGGGGTATTGCAGCGTCGTCTGCCATTGCCGGGTAAAGAGCTCCTTGTCCCGGATATAAATGGCGACGCCCCGGGCGAGTTTTTGATATGTTTTGAGCTTTTGCCCGATATCCTGCGCCAATTCCAGCATCACGAGCCACACCTCCCGGGAGTTGACCAAATCCGCCTTTGTCGTGATCCCGTGTCCCACGCTCTTGACCGGAAACTCAAAATCCTTGTGCACGACCCGGGAGCAGTCCTCGCCCCGGGCGAAGGCGACGAGCTCCCAGGCGCGGCTTTTCATTTTCCAGGACAGCTTCTCCGGATCGGCCCGGGCCAGATCCCCTATGGTATGAATGCCGTAATAGGCAAGGGTTTTGCATGTGGCGCGCCCGACGCCGATCATTTCCTCCACGGACAGGTTCCAGATCTTCTCCCGGAAATTTTCCCGGGAGATGACCGTCGTGGCGTCGGGTTTTTTCATGTCGCTGCCCAGTTTCGCGAAGACTTTATTGAAGGAGACGCCCACCGAGACCGTGAGGCCCAATTGAAATTTGATTTTCTCCCGGATCTCGTCGGCGATGCTTTCCCCTGTTCCCCAATAGCCGGATCCCGTCATATCGAGCCAGCATTCGTCGGAGCCGAAGGGTTCGATCCGGTCCGTGTAGCAGCCGTAAATTTCCCGGGCCAGACGGGAATATTTCATATATTCCTCGTAATGCGGGGGCACAATAACCAGATCCCTGCATTTCTGCCGGGCTTCCCAGACGGCTTCCCCGGTCCTGACCCCAAAGGCCTTGGCATTGTAGTTCTTGGCGAGAACGATCCCGTGGCGGTTTTCCACGGACCCGCAGACGGCTACGCATTGCCCCTTGAGGGAGGGGTCCAGCATGCATTCGACCGAGGCGTAAAAATTATTCATATCCACATGCAAAATTGAACGGTCCATGACTTTCTCCCGGATTTAAGCGTTTCGCTTTGATTATTTTATAGATATTTTTCTATATTATATCCGTTTATTTATAGAAAGTCAAGCGATTTTTTTCTTCCGGGTCGGTGTGGACAAAAAAAGCAATGTGCAAAAAACGCGCATTGCTTTTTGACTGTTGTCGTGTGGTTTTCCAAGCCTTAAGGGGTCTTTTCAGGCCCGGTGAAAATTCGTGATCCAGGTTTCGGCCGCGATCTCCTCGTCCATGGCGCCGGACTTGATGCTGTACTCGGCCCGCAGCAGGTCGCTCAATTTTTTCCGCAGGAAATCCTTTGAAAAGCGGGCGGCGTTGGGCATTTTTTTGTAAAGCCCGTATTCGTTGACCGATTGTCCCGGAAAACGCTGAAACAGCCCCCGGACAGGTTCTATGCACTTCTTGAAATTGTCAAAATTCATGGACCGGAGCCGCGCGTTTTCCTCCGAGATCGCGATCAGCTTCAGATAGAGCAGCAGCTCCTCGGCGATCATATAGAAAAAGCCCAGGTATTCTTTGTCCCGCCGCAGGGTTTCCAGCAGGTTGTCGCGCTCTTTTTTCAAGAGGAAATCGTCCACCAGCTTCCTCATGCTGTATTCCTTGTCCACGGAAAGAATGGGCATCACGGCCTTCAGGGAGAAGCGGTCCCCCTGAAGGTAGTTTTTGACTTTCTGGACTTCGTTTTGGATTTTGAAATAATTTTCCCCGACAACTTCGATAAACTTGTCGGCCTCCCCTTCCGAGATCCCCAGTTCTTTCTGGATCATCAGGAGCATGGCGTTTTTTTGCTCGGCCTTCCGGTAGCAGATCACCTTGCCGAGACTCTGGGCGAGGTCAAGCTCTTTTTTCCCCACAGGGTTTTGAATGCGTCCGAATTCCGTCAGCATTTCCTCGTAGAGCAGGATGATTTCCTTCTGGGACACGTCGTATTTGGCGATGCTCTTGAGGAATTCCCCGAGGCCCTTCATGTTCTCGACGCGCTTATAGACGAGGATTTCCTTAGGCGCGAACATGGACATGGTCGACACGGTCTGAAAAAAACGTTCCTCGTCTTCTTTATCAATCGTGTCGAAATATTTTTCGCCGATATCGGGATTTTCGTTGCGAATACGGGTCAGCAGTTCCTGGTAGCGGATCTGCAAGGGGGCCGTATCCCCGTGTAAAAAATACAGCATGGTTCTCCTTCTTCCGGGCAGTCCTTAAAAGGCCGCCGGGAATAAAAATTTCGGAATGGCGAGGAAGGTATTGGGAAATACGAGTAAAATTGTCAGGATAGCGAGCGATACGAGAAAATAGGGCAGTACGCCCTTGAAGGCCCGCTCGATGGTAATGCCGCTGATGGAGGATGCGATCAAAAGACAGAGCCCGTATGGCGGCGTCACCAGCCCCAGCGCCAGCGTGATCACGACGATGAGCCCCAAGATAATGGGGTTGATGCCCAAAGCTATGGCCGAAGGCAGAATAATCGGCACAAAGAGGATCATGGCGGGAACGCCGTCCATAATGGTCCCGATGAAAAGGAAAAAGCAGACCACGATGATCAGAAACACGAAGACGCCAACAGTCATCCCCGTAAAATAGGCCTGGATCTTCGTATTCAAGCGGTAATAGCTCATGAGCTCCCCGAGGGCCGAAGCCGTCGAGAGCGCGAAGAGCGAGAGGGACGACTGCTTCATGGTTTCCATCAAGATTTTCGGGAGTTCCGACACCTTGATGGAGCGATAGAAGAATACGCCGATCAAAAGGGCATAGGTACTGGCGATGGCGGCCGATTCCGTCGGCGTGAAAAAGCCCCCGACGATGCCCCCGATCAGAATAATCGGAGTAAGCAGCGCCGGTAGCGACGTCAGGATCTTCCGGATCACGTCCGGAAGCGGCACGCGCTTTTCTTTGGGGAAATTCCGCTTTTTGCCGTAGGCGACCACAACGCCCATTTGCCCGAGCCCCAACATGATCCCCGGCACGATGCCGCAGAGGAACAGAGCTCCGGTGCTGACCGAGGCGATGCCCGAATAGACGACCATGAGGATACTGGGGGGGATAATGGAGCCCAGCGTCGAGGAGGCGGCCGTGACCCCCACCGCCGTTTCGGCGTCGTAGCCCTGCTTTTCCATGGCCGGGATGAGGATCTTCCCGACTCCCGCCGTATCGGCCTGGGACGAGCCCGAGATACCGGCAAAAATCATGGATATCAGAATATTGGCGTGGGCGAGTCCGCCCCGGACATGGCCCACGAGGGCAATGCAGACGTCGATGAGTCTGTCCGTAATGGCGCCCGAATTCATGAGCGTAGCCGCGAGGATGAAGAGCGGCACGGCCAGGAGCGTAAAGCTGTTGAGCCCGTTGAACATCTTCGTAAAGACGACCATATTGGGGATCTGGGGCAGGGAATAGATCCCGATAAAGGAGACCATGCCGAGGGAAAAGGCGATCGGGATCCCGATCGCGATAAAAACGATAAAAAGTGTAACCAATATGACGGACATGGGGACGATTCCCGAAAACCAGCCGACGGCGCAGACGAGCAAAATGCCGGCGATCACAAGGATCTTGGCGGGATCTTTGCCCGCTTCTTCTTTTTCCGTCGAAGCGAAAAGTCCCTTCAGGTTGTCATAGAGGATCTCCAGAATATAGATGCCCATCAAAGCCGCGCTCAAGGGCAGACAGAGCCAGGTGGGGCCCCGTTTGAAGCCGGGGATGCTGACCCAGGTATAATTCCAGAAGCGCTTGGTGATGAGGATCCCGTAATAAAACATGGCGAGGCAAAAGAAGAACACAAGGGTCCAAATCACCAGGGAAAGGATCCTTTTGCAACGCCCGGTCCGGATGCCGTCGGCCACTGCCGTAAAGGCGAAATGCCGACGCTCCTTGATCATGGCGCCCGCTCCCATGAAAACGGACCAGATAAAGGAATACATGGAGACGTCTTCGGTCCAGAGGGCCGTTATGCCCAGATAGCGCGTAACCATCTGGGCAACCACAGCCGCTAAAAATATGGCCAGGAATATGCCCCCGGCGACAACTTGCATCCGCTGTAAAATACTGATAATTTTTCTCATCTTTACTCCGCAGGAAAGCATCCTGTTATTTTGCGGCGGCTCTTACCATATCGAGGTATTTTTCCATCTTGTTCTTTTGGGCAAAGCTGTCCTGGATCGGAAGGGCCAGCGCCTTGAAGGCGGCCGCGTCCACATCTTTAAATTCCGTCACGACGCCCCCTTCTTTGATGACCGTGGCCTTGGACTGATCCATCATGTCATAAGTGACTTTCCGTTCTTCGGCCGTTGCCGCTTTGGCGGCCTCGTCGATCCATTTCTTCTGATCGGCCGAGAGCGAATTGTAATAGTTGCCGTCCATCAGGAAAAGCCGCGTCGTGAAATCGTGGTGGGTCTCGGCGATATACTTGCCGTTGGCGGTCTTATGATGGCCTTTCAGCATAAAATTCGTATAATCGTTTTCGGCCGAATCCACAACGCCCTGCTCGAGCGCCTGATAGAGTTCTCCCCAGGCCACCTGGGTCGGCACGGCGCCCATGCTCTTCCAGAAATCGCTGACGACGCCCGACGTCTGGGTCCGGATCGTCAATCCCTTCATGTCGGCGGGGGTCTTCACGGGTTTCTTGCCGTAGTAATCGCGCACGCCGGCGGACCAATAGCCCATGATCCGGAAATTGTTTCCGGTCTTTTGCAGGATGACGTCCCGCATGGCCGCGCCGAATTCTCCGTCCATGGCCTTTTCCCAATGCTTGAAGCCGTCAAAGAGATAGAGCAGCGACAGCATATCCACTTCGGGCACGCCGATGGCCGTCATAAAGCCGGGGGAAACCACAACCAACTGGGCCGCGCCCATGGAGAGCTTTTCCACGAGTTCGGACTCGTTTTCCCCGAGGGTGCCGTCATGGCAGATGACTTCGATGGCGCCGCCCGAGAGCTTTTCGGCCGTTTCTTTGAATTTGACCAGACCGAAATGGTAGGGATTTTCCGCGGAGGTCTGATTTGAGGCGATGATCAGCGTCAGCTTTTCATCCTTGGCCTCAAGGGCAGTCCCGCTTACGCACATGACACAGAGAATCAGCAAAAGACTTGAACATACGGAAATTAAGCGTTTCATTTTACCACTCCTTTTATCGTTATTTGATGTTGCTTGAATTCGGTAAAATCGCCAGCCGTCAGTTCCGGGCGCCATAGTTCTGGCTCGCGCTCATGATAAAGGGCATGATCTGTTTTTTCCGGGAAATGACCCCCGGCAGCCAGACCATGTTGTTTTCAAGCTTGACGTCCAGGGCGAGCTCCAAAATCGCCGGATTCTCCCCGGCCACGAGGGCGTAGGACCCCGATTTGATGATATCGGTAATCACCAGGATGAAAAGCGAAAATCCAAATTCCGCGATCAGCTTTTCCATTTCCCGCTCCAGCTCCGCTTTCCGCTCGAGGATGCTCTGGGAATCCACGGTATTGATCTGGGCCACCCCGTATACATGGTCCTTGATCGGGAATTCCTTGAGGTCCTGGGTCAGGATCTCGTGGACGGTCATGGATGAGGCCGAGGTCCCGGCCTTGAGGAGATCCATGCCGTAAAATTTGTAATTTTTGATCTTGCAGATTTTCTCAAGGTCCTTGATGGCAAGGACGTCTTTTTCGGTGCAAGTCGGAGATTTCAAAAGCAGCGTATCCGAAAGAATGCCCGAGAGCAAAACGCCCGCCATTTGCCGGTCCAGTTCAATCTCATAATCTTTATACATTTCGTAGATAATGGTACAGGTGGACCCCACGATTTCAGCCGTGATGTTCAAAGGCTCCTCGGTCATGAAATTTCCGAATTTGTGATGATCAATGACGCGCAGGATTTTTGCGTCCTCGATGCCGTCCACGGACTGGTTCTTTTCGTTGTGGTCGACCAAAATCACTTTTTTGCGGTTGAAATTGATCAGGTCCTTCGTCCGGATCGTGCCGTAGACGCGACCGTCGCTTTCGGCGACCGGAAAATTGGTCTGGTTCGCCTCTTTCATCATGTCGCGGATATCGTGCAGGAAATCGTCTTTTTTAAAAGAATAAAAGCTGTCCCCCGAGAGAATGGACGAAACGGAAATGGATTGGCCGATCCGGCCCACGATCTTGAAGAGGGAACTCCGAACGATGACGATGGCGGTCTCGATATCGTTTCTCGGCAATACATGATCGTTTTCGTCGCAGGCCACAATGATGACCCTCGCCCCCGCGCCGACGCAGGAATCGATGGCTTCCTCGATAGGGGCCATCAATACGATATCGCCGCGCTGCACCCGCTCGATCTCCGAGATTTCCTTGAGGTTGCCGCCGATGACGCCCGAGGGGTAAACGCCGCTCAGGACGACGCCGTCGATGGCGGTCATGAGGTTCTCGTAAGTGGTCACGTATTTTTTGAACAGTTTCGAATGATCGAGGTTGAGGTAGGTGTTGGCGATCTCCGAGACATGGAGCATCCCTTTCAGCTTGTCGTTCCGGTCGCCCACGGGGAGGCTTGAAAAATTGGCCGCCGTCAGCTTTTCGAGGGCCGTCCGGAGCGAATCATTCTCGCTGATAAAGGATTTTTGCACGTTGGTAAGGTCCGAGATCTGGGCGCTCACGGTTTTGAGGAGCCGCGGCTCGGGAACGTCAAATTTTTGCAGGGCGAATTTCGTCTCCCGGTTCATGTCCCCCAGACGGCAGGGGATGGCCGGTACGCCCAGTTTGTTCTGGAGATTGGCCATGGCGATGGCCGAGCAGATCGAATCCGTGTCGGGATTCTTATGCCCGAATACATATACAGGTTCCATATGGGGTCTCCTTACAAATTCTTGATTTTTTCCCAGACCGAATCGACAACGGGAATGCCGTTTTTGAGGTTTTCTCTACGGGTCTTGAGCGAAGATTCGCCGGGATAGGCGATTTTGCCGCCGGCCTTGACCGGTTCCGATGACTTCATGTCGGCGATGACGCGCTCGATGAGGGCGTCGGCCTTTTCTTTTCCGATAAACCTGGAAGGATCAATGGCGATCATGACCTGGGTCAGGCCGATCTCCATATCGTATTTGCGGCCGATATCCCCGACGGTGTCGCCGCCCGACAGCAGCGCCCCCACAAGATCAAGGACCACCGAGAGCCCGCTTCCCTTCCAGTAGCCGATGGGAAGCGCCCGTCCGGTCTTTTCAATCTCCACGGGATCCGTAGTCATATTGCCCGCCGTGTCATAACCGCCGGGAACGGGGAGTTGACGTCCCGCCAGCTTCGCTTCTTCGATTTTGCCAAAGGCGAACTGGGACAGCGCGCAATCGATGATGACGTGGGCGCCGTCGGACTTGGGGACCGCGATGATAAAGGGATTGTTCCCGATTTTGGGAGTTTTCCCGCCCCAAGGGGAGAGGTTCGGGGACGTATTGGTCCAGCAGATGCCGATAAAGCCCCTGTCCGCGGCCTGCCAGCCGTAAGTCCCGCCGCGCATCCAGTGGTTCGTGCGGCCGATGGCCACAAGGCCCATACCCTGGGTTTTGGCGATGTCGCAGGCCCGGTCCATCATAAGGCGGGCGTTCAGGATCCCCAGGCCCAGATGCCCGTCCCAGCGCTCCATGCACCCGAAAGCGGCGATCTTTTCGGGCGTCGCCGCCGGATCAATCCCGCCCTTGTCGAGGTAAGCGATCACGAGGGGGAAGCGGTTCACGCCGTGGGAGTAGACGCCGTCAAGGCTGTTCTGCGCGAAGACCTCCGCGGCTGTGTGGGCCTTTTCCGCCGTAAAGCCGCGGCTTTTCAATATGCTTTCAAATTTATCCAGTAAGGCTTCGTAAGGTATGATCATGGTTCCTCCGGAAATTTTCCT